>NZ_JAYRLZ010000078.1:0-16597 GCF_041904975.1 Chitinimonas sp.
GTTTTGGGCAAAATTCATGGGTGTCTCCACAGTTGCACTGGAACAAGCCTGTGTGTGGTGTGTGGATAAGCATGGCAAGGTATTGAAACTAAAGGATTTAGAAGTGCTGCTTAAAAAACAGGCGCTTCAACAAAAACTGTGCCAATCATGATGAATTTCAGACTGATGGTGGTTTGTCCAGCAAAAATCGGCAAGAATGCTGCGCTGTGTGAGCAGTTTTGCACAGAAAGATGGGCGTAAGCCTGTGTGTCATCTGTGGATAGTGTTGGCAAGTTGCTGACCCCATTGGCTTTATCTGCACTGCCTGAAAAACAGGCAGTGCGCGGGCGCCATTGGTTGGAGCGGCTATGATGCGAGTTGTCCACGCTTTGGGTAGAACCATGAAAGCTGATCTGATCGAATTCACCAAGAGCATCCTGCTGGTGCTCACCGCCTTGCTACCCATCATCAACCCGCCCGGGGTTGCGCCCATCTTCCTCACCTATACCCATGGCGCCAGCGAGGAAGAGCGGCGCATACTGGCCAAGCGTATCGCCATCAACAGTTTGTTCATGCTGTTTGCTGCCATGTTTATCGGTACCCATGTGCTGAATTTTTTCGGCATCTCGCTCGATGTGGTGCGGGTGGGGGGCGGCATGGTGGTGGTGGCAGCGGGTTGGCGCCTGCTGGATGCGGACGAGCACAGCAGCCACACCGATACCAAGATCGACAACCGGGTGATGCGCAAACGGGCGTTCTATCCGCTCACCTTTCCGTTCACCATCGGTCCGGGTTCGATTTCGGTGGCGATTACCCTGGCGGTGTCGCTGCGCGACAAACGCGGCCTCGATGCGCTGAACCTGGCCGGTGGCTGTGTCGGCATTGTGCTGATCTGCATCATCGTGTACCTAGCCTATCGCTTTGCCGACAAGCTGCTGTCGCGCCTTGGCGATACCGGCACCACTGTATTCCTGCGGCTTTCAGCCTTTATCCTGCTTTGCATTGGCGTGCAGATCTTCTGGATCGGTGCGTCGGAATTGCTGCGGGGTTTGATGTATGAGCCTTGATACAGGCGGGCGAGGGCGCGCCGCTTGGCCATGAGTAAAGCACCTCTGCTTCGCAAGGAAATCGCCGCTCGTATTGCTAGCGGCTTTGATGCACATATTCCCCGGGCAAAGCTGTGAGTTGCCTGTGGGCAAGTGCGTCAAGGGCTTGTCTTGATGGGGAAAACGGGTGCTGCCTAATTCTTGGGCGATGCAGTATCGGCTTGTGAGCCAGCGTCCTCATCCGCCTCCGTATCATGGCTATCGCTACGCTGCCTGCGTCGTGCTGCCGGTGCCACGGTGATGCCGCGTCGTGCCAGTGCATCGCGCAGCAGGAATTCGATCTGGCCGTTTATGCTGCGCAATTCGCTGGCAGCCAGCCGCTCCAGTGCTTCCCACAGGGCCGGATCGACGCGCAGCGGATAGGCTTTCTTGCCGGGGCTAGCCATCCGCTGGGCCCGCACGCCAGATCAGGTAGTCCAGCAATAGCGTCACGGCAAGCGCCACAAACAATGGCACGATACTGACGGCGATATCCCAGGGAAATGCCAGTTCCGGGTAGGCGTGCAGTCCGGCCAATCCGGTGGCACTGGCGAGTATCAGCAATATGCCGCCGATACGGTTGATGCGATACCAGTGCGATTCGTCACCATGTCTGCGGCGCGTGTGCATGCCGTAATGCGGGTTCGGTGGCACGAGGCCTGCGACCAGGGGCAGTGCTGCGAGCAGGCAGATGACATCGGGGAACCCAGGATGCCCGCTCATTGCTTTCCCCTGCGCCAGTGTGGCGGCTCGCCCTTGAGCAGGCACACCAAAAGCAGGCCACCCACCACGACGAATGTGCCTGCCGCAAACACCAGGGGCGATTGCTTCGGCGGGAAGCACAAGGCCACACTGATCTGGCCAAATACGGCTGCCAGCATGATCAGCCAACCCTGCCGGCAATGGGGTAGTCCCCAGCCCCAGCCATAGGTCTTGGCGGGAAACCAGTAACCGGGCTTTTTATCCAAAAGGCGCTCCGCCTATTGATAGAGTGAGCCGCTATTGATCACCGGTGCGACATCCTTCTCGCCTACCAGCACCACCAGCAGATTGGACACCATGGCAGCGCGGCGCTCGTCGTCGAGTTCGACCAGGCCTTTTTCCGACAGGCCATTCAGGGCCATTTCCACCATATCCACCGCGCCTTTGACGATCTTGCGGCGAGCGGCCAGCACCGCCTCGGCCTGTTGGCGGCGCAGCATGGCGCCGGCAATTTCCGGTGCATAGGCCAGATGGGTGAAGGTGGCGCTGTCTACTGCCAGGCCAGCTTGGGCCAGGCGCTGATCCAGTTCACGCTTGAGTCCCTTGGCGACGATATCGCTGCCGCCTCGCAGGGTCAGTTGCTCGGCCGGATGGCTGTCATCGAGATTGTCATAGGCATACAGGCTGGCCAGATGGCGGATGCCAGCCTCGCTCTGCACCCGCACAAACAGCTCGTAGTTGTCGACGTTGAAGCTGGCCTGCGCCGTATCTTCCACCCGCCAGACAATGGCCGCGGCAATTTCGATCGGATTGCCGCCATGGTCGTTGACCTTGAGCGTTTCCGACACGAAGTTGCGGGTACGCAGCGACAGCTTGCTCTTGCTGTAAAACGGATTGGCCCAGCGCAGGCCCTGGCTGCGATCGGTACCGCGATAGGCACCGAACAGCTTCAACACCGCTGCCTGGTTGGGTTCCAGCATATAGAGGCCGCTGAATATCAGCACGCAGGCAATCACTCCCGCGACCAACAACAGCAAGGTCAATGGCCCGGCGCGCTCGATGAGCAGCCAGAAACCCAGCAGCGGCAGGGCAATGCCGATCGCCAGCATCAGATAGCCATCGGCACTGCGATGCTCGATCTCGTGGTTGGGCGTATTCATGATGCCCGCTCCGTCTTTTGGCGACGCGATGCGAGCGCAGCGATGATCACGATAAGCAATACAGGCAGTGCATACATGTCCGGTCCTTTTGCGCAGTCGAGTGATTCAAAAGTGATATCACTTTGAAATCAATTTATGCGGCGGTCTGCCTGTTGGCAATGCCTTTCATCACATGTGCCTGCGGTCTGGCACTTTGTTGTGGAAGCGACACACAGCAGCGATTCGACCCGCCTCGCTTGCTCAATTGCATGCCACCGGCAACTCAACGTTCCGGCAGGCGTCTTCATGCAAGGCGAGCGAAGGGGAGTCGGATAGCACCAAGCGCATCAATGTGTTAGCTGCCGCTGCAACAGGCAGCGGGCCCTGCGTACCGGCCTTTGGAAGGTTTAACCATTTGCCCGGATCTGGCCAGCGGGCACGACTGTTCAGTTTTGCTTAATCACCATTAAGCGGCAGGGTACTCATATGTCATATATGACTAATGCATAATCCGCCGGCCTCGGGAGGCATGAACACTAACAAAGACGCGGGATGAATATGAACAAGACCTTGCTGGCTGCTGCATTGGCGGCCTGTGCCCTGGGTGTGCAGGCGGCACCGAAAAAGCTGTGGATCACCGTGGGTGATGATGGCTATGCCCAACTGCAGAGGATTGCGCCGCAGTTCAAGGCGCAGGATAGCCGGCCGATGGCATTCAGCGATGCCGGCCTGACCGAGCAAGTGCATATCGTCGAAGTGGACGATACGGTGCTGCACCCGCTGTCAGACGCAACCCACGAGGAATTGCACCGCTGCAGCGGCTTTATGGCGCACCGCAGCTATGCCGACGCGGTACGCGCCTTGCAAGCGGCGGCGCCATCAGCGCAAACCCGGCCCAGCTATGCCATCGACAATCAGGACGAAGTACGCCGGCTGATGGCAGGTCTATCGGAGCGCGCCATTGGCGACACCATTGTCGGCATGTCGCGCTTTCTCAATCGCTACTACCAGAGCCCGCATGGCGTCGAGGCGTCCAACTGGCTGATGAAACAGTGGCAGGGGCTGGCCCAGGGGCGAAATGACGTCACGGTCGAGCAGTTTGCCCATGCCGACTGGAAACAGAAGTCGGTGGTGCTGACCATACGCGGCCAACGCAATCCGGACGAAATCATCGTGCTGGGCGCGCATCTGGATTCCATCCACAAAGGCAGCAAGGCCGATGATATGGTCGCGCCGGGTGCGGATGACGATGCATCCGGCATCGCCAGCCTGACCGATGTGCTGCGCCAGATGATGGCCAAGGGCTACAAGCCCAACCGCACCATCAAGATCATTGGCTATGCCGCCGAAGAAGTGGGCCTGCGTGGCTCGCAAGATATCGCCGCCAAGTTCAAGGCACAAAACGCCAATGTGGTCGGCGTCATGCAGCTGGACATGACCAATTACAAGGGCGATGTGAACGATATCTATCTGTTCAGCGACTACACCGACAGCGAGCAGAACACCTTCCTTGCCAATCTGATCCGCACCTATCAACCCGAATTGAAAATCGGCGAAGACCGCTGCGGCTATGGTTGCAGTGACCATGCCTCGTGGAACCGGCTTGGTTATCGTGCCTCGATGCCTTTCGAGGCCAGCTTCAAGGGTATGAATCACAAGATTCACACCGAGAACGACACCTTCGAAAACATGGGCAGCCAGGCTAGCCATGCCTTGAAGTTCGCCCGGCTGGCGATGAGCTATGCGGTGGAGCTTGGCAGCGATGGCGCCACCACACCGCCACCGGGCGGCAATACCGGTGGTAACGAAACCAAGAGCGGCTCGCTGCGCCAGGGCGACAACAGCGCTTTCGGGCCCTATCGCTTGCAGGCGGGCAATCGCATCGAGGCGACGCTGAGCGGGCAGGGTGATGCTGACCTGTATCTGCGCAATGGTGCGGCGCCTACCCTGCTGGATTGGGACTGCCGGCCCTATCGTGGCGACAGCGATGAGCGCTGTGTGTATACCGCGACCAGTGCCAGCGATATCTACCTGATGCTCAATGCCTATCGCGATGCCAGCTATGTCCTCAAGGTGCAGACCACGGGGCAGACCAGCCGCTGACGTCGCTGACCGCCACGGCGCTCATTGTGGATTCGTTGCCGGCCTGGGCGGGCGTCCGCCTGCGGCGGAGCTTGGCGTCTGCCTTTCCCCCTGTTTGCCTTGGCAAACAGGGGCTTGCCGGGTATCTGGGCTGCAATTTTGCAAGCCTTGGACGGCGCCCCGGCTTGGGCAGCGGGTGACGCCGGGTGTAGAATCCCGCCCATTCTCGACAGCCCCACCGTGCGTGGGGCTGCTTGTTTGGAGCGATTGCCATGAAGTACAAAACCCCCGAACTGCTGCTGCCCGCTGGTGACTTGGAGCGCATGCGCGCCGCCTACGACTACGGCGCCGACGCCGTCTACGCCGGTCAGCCGCGCTACTCGCTGCGTGCCCGCAATAACGATTTCAAGCTGGAAAACCTCAAGGCCGGTATCGAAGAGGCCCATGCCCGTGGCAAGAAGCTGTTCGTGGCCAGCAATATCCTGCCGCATAACGCCAAGGTGAAGACTTATCTGGCCGATATGGAACCGGTGATCGCCATGAAGCCCGACGCGCTGATCATGGCCGACCCCGGCCTGATCATGATGGTGCGCGAGAAGTGGCCAGAGCAGACCATCCACCTCAGCGTGCAGGCCAATACGGTGAACTATGCCGGGGTGAAGTTCTGGCAAAGCCTGGGTCTGGAGCGGGTGATCCTGTCGCGCGAGTTGTCCTTGGACGAAGTCGAGGAAATCCGCCAGCTCTGCCCGGATATGGAGTTGGAAGTGTTCGTGCACGGCGCGCTGTGCATCGCCTACTCGGGCCGCTGCCTGCTGTCGGGCTACTTCAACCACCGCGACCCGAACCAGGGCACCTGCACCAACGCCTGCCGCTGGGACTACAAGGTGCACGACGCGTTTGAAGACGATGCCGGCCAGGCGCAGGTGATCCAGCTCGACTTCAAGAAAGCGATGGAAGAGGCCAACAACGATTTCGCCAGCGCCGGCGACACCCCGCGCCACCCGCTGGCCGACAAGCCCTACCTGATCGAAGAAGCCAATCGCCCCGGCGAGTTGATGGAAATCAGCGAGGACGAGCACGGCACCTACATCATGAATTCGAAAGACCTGCGCGCCATCGAGCATATCGAGCGGCTGGTGAAGATCGGCGTCGATTCGCTGAAGATCGAAGGGCGTACCAAGTCGAAATACTACGTGGCCCGCACCGCCCAGACCTACCGCCAGGCCATCGACGACGCCGTGGCCGGCCGCCCGTTCAACCCGGCGCTGCTGGCCGACCTGGATGGCCTCGCCAACCGTGGCTACACCGACGGCTTCTACCAGCGCCACCATAGCCACGAAACGCAGAACTACCTCGACGGCCACTCCAAGTCCAAGCAAAGCCAGTATGTGGGCAATGTAAAGGCGGTGGTGGACGGCTGGGCCGAGATCGAGGTGAAGAACAAGTTTGCCGTGGGCGACAAGCTGGAACTGGTGCATCCGGCCGGCAACCAGATCATCGAGTTGGCCGCCATGACCAATCTGGACGGCGGCACGATGGAGGTGGCACCGGGCGTGGGCCATGTGGTGCGGGTACCACTGGCGGCGGAGATGGCTGGGGCGATGGTGACAAGGTTGTTGTAGCCCCTTCCTATTGCATTTATTGGCGTCTTTGTAGGAATGAACAAATGGCGGGAGCCTGTATTGCGGTGCTGTTTTATGGCACGCCCACTTCTGAGCAGCAAGAGCGCTTTGCGCGCTATATCACAACTGTGGCGAGCTCAAGCGAAAGGCAGGCATTTTGGATCTGCGGTCTCCCGTTTTCTTACAGCACGCAAGCTTTGAATGACGACGAAATCGCCCAATATTCCGTGGTCGGTGGGTTCAACTATTCATTGGTGATTTGCGCCGGCGCCCGTGGCGTTCCCAGTGATGTCTTCCTTGCGATGTTGGCCGCAAAGGTCGCCGAAATGTTTAGTGGCCAAATTGTGTTTGAAGGCGGCATTCCCTCTTATACGTCCGATCCGGTAGCCTTGACTTTGGAAGGTAGAACGGCCTGCGTAGGATATGACTTGCTTTCGGCAACCTACTTGTCCCATTGGATCAACCACCAAGACTTCGGAATACCCAATTGAGGGGATGTTTCCAAACGATCTGTCGAATCACTCGGCTGCAAGGCAAGCCGTGCCTGTTGCTAATGCATGCCGGTACGCCGGTTGATCAGTCAGTTCGAAACCCATCACCTTCAACTTTGGCCTACCAGTCACCGAGCTGTCCCAAATCCTCTCTACCTCCCGCCTGCGGCGTTACGGATGCCGGGCGGGGCGGATCGTGTGCTTGAAAGGCGCCCGGTCTGTAAGTGGCGACGGCAATACGTTTGCCGGGAATGCCGCGCCAAGCAGCACCCCGACCAGCCAGCTCGGTTACACTAGCCACTTTCCATCACACCGCCTGCCCTATGGAGATTGCCCTACTACTCGGACTGATCGTGCTCAATGGCTTCTTTGCCATGTCCGAGATTGCGCTGGTTGCCGCACGAAAAGCGCGTTTGCAGGTACTGGCTGAAGGCGGGGATGGTGCGGCCCGTGCCGCGATCCAGCTGGGTGAAAACCCCACGCGCTTTCTCTCTACCGTACAGATCGGTATCACTTCCATCGGCGTGCTCAATGGCATTGTCGGCGAGTCAGCACTCGCCGGCCCATTTTCCGAATGGTTGGTCGGGCTAGGCATGCCCAAGCACCCGGCAGAAGTGATTGCGCTGGTGCTGGTGGTCGTTGTCATCACCTATGTCACCATTATCCTCGGCGAGCTGGTGCCCAAGCGCATCGGGCAGATGAGTCCCGAGCCGATCGCCCGCCTGGTTGCCCGCCCCATGCAATGGCTGGCAACCATCACCAAGCCGTTTGTGCGACTGCTCACCTCCAGCACCGAAATCGTATTGCGCGGGCTCGGCATCAGAGATGACCAGCAAAATGCCGTCACCGAGGAGGAAATCCACGCGCTGCTGGCCGAAGGATCCGAATCGGGCGCCATCGAGGCGCAAGAGCATGAAATGGTGCGCAATGTGTTCCGGCTGGATGACCGGCAGATCGGCTCACTGATGACACCGCGCTCCGAGATCGTATGCCTCGACCTCGACGACGATATGCAGATCAATCTGCGCAAAATCGCCGAGACCGACCACTCGCGTTATCCGGTCTGCCGTGGCGGCGTCGAGACGGTGCTGGGTATTGCGACCGCCAAGCAGATCCTTGGCCAGACCTTGCAGGGCAAAGCGCCGGATTTTTCCACCAATTTGCAGCCGGTGGTCTATGTGCCGGATACCCTTACCGGCATGGAGCTGCTGGACAACTTTCGCCAGACCTCGGTGCAGATGGCCCTGGTGATCGACGAATACGGCGAAGTACTGGGCATGGTCACGCTGCAAGACCTGCTGGAGGCCATTACCGGTGAATTCAAACCGGAAGACGCCGAGAACGCCTGGTCGGTGCAGCGTGAAGATGGCTCCTGGCTGCTCGATGGCCTGATTCCGATTCCGGAATTGAAAGACTGCCTTGGCTTGCGGGCAGTGCCGGAAGAAGACAAGGGGCGTTATCACACCTTGGCGGGCATGGTGCTATTGCTGCTTGGCCGCTTGCCGCGCACCGCCGACAAGGTCGAATGGGCGGACTGGGTGCTGGAAGTGGTGGATATGGACGGCAAGCGTATCGACAAGGTACTGGCCAGCCGCCTGCCGGATGCGGACGATAGTGCGGATCCCTAGCAGGGTTGGGCGACCATGAGTGAGATCGCCGCCTTACCGGAACCCCTCGCCCTTATCTTCGGCCAGCCTGTCACCGAGCTGCCGAATGACCTTTATATTCCGCCCGATGCGCTGCGGGTAATGCTGGAGCGCTTCGAGGGGCCGCTTGATCTGCTGCTTTATCTGATCCGCAAGCAGAACCTCGACATCCTCGATATCCCGATGGCGGTGGTGACCCGCCAATATATGGATTATGTCGAGGCGATGCGGGTGCAGCAGCTCGAGCTGGCTGCCGAATACCTGCTGATGGCGGCGTTGCTGATCGAGATCAAGTCGCGCATGCTGCTGCCCAAGCCGGCGGTGGTGGAGGGGGATGAGCACGACCCGCGCGCCGAGCTGGTGCGGCGCCTGCTGGAATACGAGCAGATGAAACTGGCGGCGTTCGAAATCGATCAGCTGCCGATGGCAGGTCGCGATTTTTCATGGGCCGCTGCCTGGTTCGACCGCGAAATGGTGGTGCGCCTGCCCGAGGTGACACCGGTCGACCTGAAAAACGCCTGGATGGCGCTGCTGGCGCGGGCCAAGCACACCAAGAGCCATCTGGTAAAGCCGGACGAATTGAGCGTGCGCGAGCAGATGAGCCAGATCCTCAAGCAGCTGGCCGATGGGGCTTTCAAGGAATTCGCCGAGCTGTTCGATACCGGCCGTGGCGTGCCGCTGCTGGTGGTGAGCTTTATCGCGGTGCTGGAGTTGACCAAGGAAGGCATGATCGCCGTCACCCAGGCCGAGCCCTATGCGCCGATCTATGTGCGGCTGGCGGGGGCTGAGCCGGCGCCGCTTGCCGCCTGATCGCCCGCGGCTACCCAGGCCGGCAGCCGGCTGGCACAATCGCGCCCCATGTCCTCCAGCCTTCACGACCGCCAGCATATCCACACTGTTATCGAGACCGCCCTGTTGGTCGCGCAGGAGCCGCTGGGCCTGCACGATCTGAAAAAGCTGTTTGCCGAGGAACTGAAAGCCGAATTCCTGCATGAGGTGCTCGATGCCATTGCGCAGTCCTGGGCGGGCCGGGGGGTGGAGCTGGTCAAGCTGGCCACCGGCTGGCGCTTTCGTGCCCGGCTGGAATACCAGCCTTATCTGGACCGACTGAGCCCGGAAAAGCCGCCGCGCTATTCGCGCGCGGTGATGGAAACCTTGGCCATCATCGCCTACAAGGGCCCGCTGACCCGTGGCGAGATCGAGGAAATCCGTGGTGTGGCGGTGTCAACCCAGATCGTGAAAACTCTGGAAGAGCGCGGCTGGATCGAGGTGGTCGGCCATCGCGAAACACCGGGCCGGCCCGGACTCTATGCCACCACCCGCGCCTTTCTCGACGACCTGGGCCTGAAGAGTCGCAGCGAATTGCCGCCCTTGAGCGAGCTGGGGCAGCTGGTGCTGCCGGAGCCGGCTGATACCGCTCAATAGCCAAGCCAGCTGTCTGCCGCAAACCTGCTAGCCTGAGTTGTTGGTGCCCGGCTGCGCGCCGGCACTGGCGGCCTTGCCGCCGTGCCCCGGTCACGCTGCGCCGCTTCGCGCTGGACTATCGCTGATACGGGAGGAGCAGATGGACGAGATCATCTACACCTTGAGCGAACCCTTGGGCGGCGCCTGGCTGGCCAGTGCCGACGATGGCCACCCCGCCTTGCTGCTGCCAGATCCGGGCGTCGACCATGGTCAGCTGCCGCTTGGCAATCTGCACCCGGTATTGGCCACGCTGGAAGGCTGGGCGTCGATCGATGGCACGCCCTGGCTGGCTTATCGCTGGGCAGCTGGAGTGAATCTGGCGCATCGGCTGAGCGGCTTGCCCTTGCAGCCGATCGAGGCGGTGAGCCTGCTGCTACGTGTGCTCGATGGCGTGGCGCACGCCCGGCTGGCCGGCTTGTCGCTGGGTGCCTTGCTGGCCGAGCGTATTGTCATCCACGATGGCGATGAGCCGCTGCTGGCGGCGGTATTGCCGGCCGGCACGCCGGGCGAGGACCCGATCGCCGGTGCCGGCCGCCTGTTGTTTCATCTATTGTTCGGCATGCCCTTGGCGGACCTCGATCCGCAAGTGTTGCACGATCTGTCGGGGCTCGAATTGGACCCGCAGCTGGCCAGCCTGCTGCATGGTGCCCTGGGCGAGGCGGGCGCTCCCCATTTCGAACATGTGCTGGACCTTCGCGCCGCCCTGCGTGACTACCTCGATGCACAACAGTTACCGGAGCCACCCAGTGCCGACGATGGCGGGCCGGTCGACCAGCTGCTGCGGCGCATGGGACGCGATGCCGAGTTTCCCTCGCTATCGCGCGCCGTGGGAGCCATCAACCGGCTGGCCGATGCTGATAGCGAGCGCCTGCAAGGCTTGTCCTCGCTGATCCTGCGCGACTTTGCCCTGACCAATAAGGTGCTGCGTCTGGCTAACTCGGCCAGCTTCGGCCAGTTTGGCGGTGCTACCAGCACCATATCGCGCGCCGTGATGGTATTGGGCTTCAACGCCATCAAATCACTGGCGATGACGGTGATGCTGATCGAGCATCTGGGCAACCACCAGCATGCAGACGAGCTGAAAGACGAAGTGGCCCGCGCGTTTTTCTCCAGTCTGGTGGCGCGCAAGCTGGCCGAACGCTGCGGATTCCATGATCTGGAAGAGGCCAGGGTGGCTGGCATGTTTCACCACCTGGGGCGCCTATTGGCACTGTTTTTCAGTCGCGAGGAAGCGCAGGCGGCTTTGGCCGAGATCGCCGGCGGTGAGTCGGACGACGTGGCGGCATGCCGCCATCTGGGCGCCAGCTTTGAGGTGATAGGCGCGGGCGTGGCAAGGGTGTGGAATCTGCCGGACAAGCTGATCGCCAGCATGGCGCCATTGCAAGCCAAGCCAGCTGCGCCGCGCAGCGAGGGCGAATGGCTGCGCCTCTTTGCCAATGCCGCCAGCCAGCTGATGGCGGCCACCTTTGCCGACACCGAGCCGGAACGCACTCGCCACTTCCTGCTGGCCCGCGAGCTGTATGCCGAGCCCTTGCATCTGGCAGAGCGGGATTTGCGGCTGGCAATGGATGAGGCGGTGCGCGATACCATCAAGGAGGCGGCGATTTTCGGCATGGCAGCGCCGCAGGGCGGGGCGCTGGCGCGCTTGCGGCAACTGGCCGGCCTGCCGGAGCTGGATGCACCGCGCAGCGCCGAGCCGGCCGTGCCACAGACCGCAGCCGAGCAAGCCTCGGTCGAGCCGGCTGCAACGGTCGTGTCGGCGGTGCCCGATAGCGTGGCGATCCGGCTGGCCAGTCATGATCGCCCTGAGGTGGTGGCGGCGCTGGCTGCCTGCGTGCAGGAAGTCAGCGAGACCTTGGTGAGCGACTTCAAGCTGAACGATCTGCTGCGCATGATTCTGGAAACCCTGTTCCGCAGCCTCGCTGCCGACCGGGTGCTGTTGGCCACGCGCAGTGTGCAGCGCAATGCCATTGTCGGGCGCTTCGGTTTTGGCGAGCAGATCGGTGATTTCAGCAGCGGCTTTGTGGTGCCGCTGGACGATAGCGCCGATGTGCTGCGCGGCGCCCTGGCCGGCAATATGGACATGCTGGTTGACGATTGCGGCGCAGCCGCCATGCGCGAGCGTATTTCGCCCTGGTTCCGGCAGCTGAATCACGGGCGCAGCTTTCTGTTGCTGCCCATCGTGCTCGATCGCAAGATCGTTGGCCTGTTTTATGTCGATTGCAACGAGCCTTTCCAGCTCAAGCTTGGCAGCAAGGAGTTGGCCTTGGCGAAAACCCTTAGGAATCAAGCGATTCTGGCAATACGGCAAAAAACGCCGGTGGCCTGATTGCGCTGCCGCAATAGATTTTTTGCTCTACGCCGTAATCAATTGTTAACAAAGGGAAAGTTTGTCTGTGGTGGATTTTGTGCAATGCACAAATAGTTGTTGACGGCCTTGGATGGGCTACGCATAATCGATTCATGGTGCGGTGCAATACATGAACTGCGCCGGCGGGCCATACATCGAGCCCGGCTTTCACCGCCTGTCAATCTGAGGAGAAAAACCATGACCACCACCCAAGATTTCGCTGCAATCGGCAATGCCCAACTGGAAAAGTCGATCCGTCTGTCCAATATCGCCCTGGCTGGCGTTGAGCGCCTGGTCAGCCTGCAGCTCGACGTCGCCCGCGATCTGCTGTCTGACAACACCAGCACCGTGAAGGCTTTCACCGAGGTGAAGGACGTTCAGGGCTGGATCGCCCTGCAGCAGCAACTGGCCCAGCCGGTCATCGACAAGGCTCTGGCTGTTGCCAAAACTGTCTACGAAGCCACCAGCAGCACCCAGGCTGAACTCGGCCAGTTCGTGGAAGAGCAAGTGGTCGACTTCAACAAGAACCTGGTCGCTTCGCTGGACAAGGCTGTCAAGCAGGCTCCGGCTGGCTCGGAAATCGTGGTGTCGGCAGTGAAGACCGCCGTGGCCACTGCTGCCTCGGCTTACGACACCGTTGCCAAGACCGCCAAGAAGGTCACCAGCGACTTCGCAGAAGCCGGTGTAGCTGCCGCCGAAACCTCGGCCAAGGCCGCTGCTGGCGTAGCCAAGTCCTCGGCTCGCAAGACCGCTGCTGCTGCCTGATCGATCACCGATCCTGCCAGTGAGGCCCGCGTTTGACGCGGGCCTTTTATTTTGTGGCGCTGCCGGCCCCAGTGTTTGGCGGGCTGGCCAGCCACAGCAGTGTTCTGGCCAGAAACTGTGCGGGTGCGATGGCCTCGCTGGAGAGCTGGGCAAATGCCGGTGGTAGTGAATGGACGGGTTCGAAGCCCGCATCATCATGTTCGGCAAGATAGGTGGCGGCCAAGGCCGCCAGCCTGGCCGATATGGCCTGCTGGCCAAGCCACAGTGCCGCTGGCCCCGATTGCTGCAGGCTGGCCATGGTGGCGGCTTGCATGGCAAGACCTACGCCCAGTTCACTGGCCAGGGCGGCCATGAAGTGTGGCGCCTGCAGCCCGCCGGCATGCAACCAGCCATCGGGCTGTGGCGCCAAGGCATCAAGTAGCTTGCGTGCCGCTTCAATTGCCTGTCGGCGCCCGCCCACGGCCAGCAAAAAACCATGATCGGCCGCAAACGGACTGTCCTGGAAGGCGAGGCTGATGTGTTGTTCGGCCGGTATGCCAGCTAGCGGCGTTGTGCCGGTGTCGATGTACAGATCACCCGGCGCCAGTGGCGGCGGCGTGGCGCAGGCCGCTATCCATAGCCTTGGGGCGGTGAGCTGGCCGGCTTGTGCGGCATCGGCGAGACGGGGCCAGGATGGTGCTGCCGGCGTAGCCAATGGGTCGAGCAGCTGGCCTTGCCAGCCCTGCTTGTCCAGCCGCTGCAACAGTGAGGCAGGCTGGCCGGCAAGGATCAGGGTGGGCAAGCGGCACTCCCATGGCACAGGCGCTGCTGCACATCGGGCTTGGCGAAATGATCGAGAAACCAGCGCAATGCATTGCCGCGCGCCTTGCTTGGCCATGCGACATGCAGGCTTGCCTGTTGTTTGGTCTCTTCCGCCTGCAATTCGATAAGGCGGCCATCGGCCAGATAGGGGGTGGCGATCCGGCGTGGCAAATATCCGACACCGAGGCCGCCCAGTTGCGCGGCGAGTTTCTCTGCCTGGCTGCTGACCGTGAGTGTGGGTTGGCCGGTCAACAGGCCCGAGGTACGCGGCGCCAGGCTGCGTGAGCTGTCTCCCACGCTGATCGCCCGGTATTCCCTGATCAGCTGCATGGGCAGGGGAGCCTCATCGACAAAGGCTGCCAGCGGGTGCTGCGGTGCCACCGCCAGCACGAACTCCACCGTGCCAAGCAGAAAACTCTTGAAGCCGCCGCCGGGTGGTGCATCGTCTGGCGCGCCTACGGCAAAGTCGGCGCGGCCGGTGTATAGCGCATCCCAAGAGCCGCCATAGACTTCATGGCTGAAACGTAAGCGGGTTTGCCCGCCGTGCAGGTCGAATTCATGGATCGAATCGAGCAAGGCGGTGAAGTCGACCAGATCGCCCACGGCAATCCGCAGTTCCGGCTCCCAGCCGGTGGCCACCCGTTTTACCCGCGCCTCCAGCGCCAGTGCCGCGTCGAGCAAGGGGCGGCCTTCGCGCAACAATTCCTGCCCGGCTGGCGTCAGTCTGGCGCGATGGCCGCTGCGGTCGAAAATCAATACATCCAGGTCCTGTTCCAGTTTCTGGATGGTGTAGGTGATGGCAGAAGGAACGCGATGCAGCTCCAGTGCGGCATTGGCGAAACTGCCTTTTCGATCGATGGCATCAAGTACCAGCAAGGCATCCAGGGAAAGGCGCATGGACAGATTGAGTTCAGGAAGAAGGTGAAGGAATGCGTCGTGAATGCGGATTATCGCGCAGGGTGGGCGTTTCACCGATCCGTTTGTCGGTTGCCCTGTGATTGATGGTGCGATGCAGCAGAAAACGCCGATCTAGGTAATTGATCTGAAAGCACTTTCGGCGCCATGCCGGGCGGAGTAGGATGAAGTCAGTGCTGGCGGTAGATCAGCATAATCGAGATGGAGACAAATAGAGATGAAGTTCCGGTCCTTGCTGGTGTTGTGGCCATCGTTCGTGGTGGCCGGTATCCTCAATAGCCTGTTTTTTGCGCTGTTCGATCCCCTTGAATTGACCATCAATGGTGAGCTGATTTTCACCAGCCGCATGGTCGCCTATAGCGTCGGATTCTTTATCTGTTGGATTTTCACCGCAATATCAAGCGGCCTCACCCTGTTCTTCGAGCGTGACAGCACCCAGGTGAATCGCTACTGCGCCTTGCCCGTGCGTAAGGCCGAAGCACCACAGGATGATGCGCACCTGGTGCATTGATCGTCTTTCCTCGATTGCGCTGCGCTTGATAAGCTGGCGCGATGGAAAATCTGCTTGGTATAGGGGCTTGGGCGCTCGCCGGCTTGCTCGGCGGCGCCCATTGCCTTGGTATGTGCGGTGGCCTGTCTGCCGCCTTGGGCTTGAACGCTAGCGCTGTACGGCGCTGGCCGCTGTTGCTGGCCGCCAATGTCGGCAGGGTCAGCAGTTATACGCTGATCGGGGCCGCGCTAGGTGGCATTGGCGGCTTGTCCGCCTGGTTGCCGCTGGCTGCCAAGATTCAAGTTGGCCTCTATCTGCTGTCCAATCTGCTTATTGTCTTGCTGGGCTTGTATATCGCCGATCTATCGCGTTTTGTCGTGCAACTCGAAAGATTGGGCGGTGGCATCTGGCGGCGCCTGCAGCCGCGCTTCCTCGGCTTGTTGCCCTTGCGTAGTGCATCGGCCGCATTTGCTGCCGGCGCCTTGTGGGGCTGGCTACCCTGCGGCTTGGTCTATAGCGCCGGCATGGCGGCCATGGCCAGTGGCAGTGCCTTGCTTGGTGCCGCCACATTGCTGGCTTTCGGTGTCGGCACCTTGCCCAATCTGCTCGGCATGGCCTTGGCCGCGCGCCATTTGGATAGGTGGCGGCAGCGCCGCTCGGTCAGGCTGGTCGCGGGCCTGTCGTTGTCTGCCTATGGTTTGCTGCAATTGCTGCACGCCGCGCTTGCGGTGATCCGCTAGGCGAGAGGGAATCGCATATGGACTATTTCGATGGCTTGCCCGCGTATCACGCGGCTCAGCAGGCGCTGCTCGAAGGGGCGATGCGCCGGATTGACTGGGTGGACCCCGATCTGAGCGCGACCACTGCCGCATCCTCACTGTGTGCCGACCAGTTTGCCCGTATTGCCAAGGCATCGACGCTGGCGAAAATCCGGGTCCTGTTGCGAAACGACACATATCTGTGGCGCCGATGCCAAAGACTGACTATGCTTCTCAACGCATACTCGCATGTGCTCGAAATCAGGCTGGTCGATGAGGTGGATGCCCCGCAAATCCCGGCCTGTTTG
>NZ_JAYRLZ010000079.1:0-16570 GCF_041904975.1 Chitinimonas sp.
TAGGTTAGTATGTGCTTTAATGTTTCAGATCTATTTCCGCCCCGACTCGCTTTCTTGGCGATAATTCTATTTGTTGTTTGCGCTCTTGCAGTCTTTCTGGCGTTTCTTTTGGTTCTCTATTTCTCTCAGGAGAAAATCTACTTCCTATCGGAAGTAAAGTCGGGGTGGTCATTTTTGTTGCTGCTTACTGTTTTTGACTTTGTGCTTTTTAATCTTATTGTGTCAAATATTATAGCCGCCAGAGAGTGTGGCAATTTTCAAGAGATGACGCAGAGTGAGATTTTTGAGTATGCAAATAGTTCCAGTGCGATGTCAAGGAAGTGGTATATGCGCTTGACAAGCGCCACTCTCAAAGTCATGGCTTGGTTGGCATTTGCGCTTTTCGTGTATTTTCAGGTAAAGAAATATTTATAGCGAAGGTTGCTCATGATTGGTCTATGCACCTCATTGTCATTGATTGCTTCGTCTATTGCGCCGACAGGCTCACTTTGAGTGTCTGATTTGTCAATTGGTTTAGTTGATTAGATGCGTGCCGCGTTTCTAGCGCATTAAGGCTAACGAATTTGCTGGGTTTCGGAAAACGGACGCCTTCGCCATGTTTTTCGTAGGAAAATAGAACCGTAATGTATTGCGACGGGTCGGCCAGTTGATGACCAGAAACTGGAATCATCACGACAACAACCTGCCTTTGGTCTGAATTTACCCTGCTTGCTGTGGCTGGATACATTTAGCCCAAATCCAAACAGGGTGCTTTCCTGGCGATCGTTTTAGCCAACCTTGCTATGGCGTTCCCTCTTGTCAACGATCCCGCTGTTCGCGTTTGGCGGCGGGCTTGGAAAAGTCGGGCGCCGGCGTCGCTTCCGGTTTCTCGATGCGCTCCGGCGCCCGAGTAACCGGCTGGCCCGGATTGGGTAAAGGCAGCCCGTCCGGTATTGCCGGCGCCTCTTCGCCGCCTGATTCCGGGTTGTCGCCATTATGGATATCGATGGTGGCGACAAAGCCATTGCCGGGGGTGTATTCGTTGTAATAGGGCTCGCCGTCGATCACGGTAATACCATCCGGTATCGGCGTCTGGTACTGCGGCACATCCTTCAACGCTTTTTCCATGTATTTGAGCCAGACCGGCAGGGCCAGCTGGGCGCCGAATTCGCGGCTACCCAAGGAGCGCGGCTGGTCGTAACCGAGCCAGGCAACTGCCACCAGGCTGTGCTGGTAGCCGGCAAACCAGCCATCGCGCGCATCATTGGTCGTGCCCGTCTTGCCGGCAATATCGGTGCGCTTCAATTCATTGGTCCTGGCGCCGGTACCGCGTTGCGCTACGCTTTTCAGCATGGTTTCCATGATGTAGGCATTGCGTGCGTCAATAACCCGTGGCGCGTCCTTACCGGCTTCAACTGGTTTTGCCTTGGCGATCAAGGTACCGCGCGAATCGCTTACCGTATCGATGACGTAGGGGTTGACTCGGTAGCCGCCATTGGCAAACACCGCATAGGCATTGGCCACCTGCAGTGGCGATGCCTGACCTGCGCCAAGTGCCATCGGCAAATAGGGCGGCGTTTTGTCCGCATCGAAACCAAAACGGGTGGCCCATTGCTGAACATAGCCGGTGCCGATAAAGCGTAAGGTACGGATGGCGACCAGATTGACTGAGCGGGTCAGTGCAACGCGCAGCGGCATGGGGCCGGCAGGAGGGTCATCATCTTTCGGGTCCCAAGGTTGGCCACCGGTTTGCTCGGGTGGCAGGTTCAGCGGCGCATCAAGCACCAAGGTGGCCGGGCCTATGCCTTTCTCCAGCGCGGCCGAGTAGACGATGGGTTTGAAGGTAGAGCCAGGCTGACGGCCCGACTGGGTGACGCGGTTGAACTTGTTCTTGTCGAAGTCAAAACCTCCGACCAGGGCGCGCACGGCGCCGTTTTCCGGCGCAAGCGACACCAGGGCAGCTTCCACCTGGGGTAACTGGGCAAGCTGCCAGTTGCCTTTGGCATCCTTGACGATGCGGATGATGGAACCGCGCCGGATGCGGTTGGCTGGCGGAATCTTCAGCGAGAGTGCCGAGGCGCCGAACTTGATGGCGGCATCACGCAGCACGACCGGCTCGCCATTGAGCGGCAGGGCGGTGATCTGCTTCGGGTCGGCCTCCAGCACCACGGCCGAGATCAGTTCATCGTTATTCGGGTGTTCTTCCAGTGCATCGTCGATTGCCTGCTGGCGTTCTTCCGGATTGTCCGGCAGCGTGACAAAACCCTCAGGGCCACGGTAGCCGTGACGACGGTCGTATTCGAGCACGCCGGCGCGCACCGCACGGTAGGCGGCTTCCTGATCGGCTGAGCGAACGGTGGTAGTGACGTTGTAGCCGCGCGTATACAGCTCTTCCTTGTATTGGGCGTACAGGGTCTGCCGCACCATTTCGGCAACGAATTCGCCATGCACCTTGTAGTCGTTATTGTTGCCAACCACATGCAGCACTTCATGCACCGCCTTGTCGTACTGCTCGCGATTGATATATCCCAGCTCGAACATGCGTTTGAGAATGTATTCCTGGCGGATCTTGGCGCGCTTGAAATTCACCACCGGGTTATAGGCGCTGGGCGCCTTGGGCAGGCCGGCCAGCATTGCCGCTTCGGCGATGCTGATGTCTTTGAGGTCCTTGCCGAAATAGACGCGTGCGGCACTGGCAAAGCCGAAGGCGTGCTGCCCCAGGGCAATCTGGTTCATATAGATTTCGAGGATCTGGTCTTTGTTCAGCACCGATTCGATGCGATAGGCCAGCAGCATCTCGTAGATCTTGCGGGTATAGGTTTGCTCGCGGCTCAGGAAGAAATTGCGGGCCACCTGCTGAGTGATGGTACTGGCGCCTCCCTTGATATGGCCGGCAAACAGATTGGTGGCGAGGCTACGCGTGATGCCGATAAAGTCGACACCGCCATGCTCGTAGTAACGGTAGTCTTCGATCGCCAGCACCGCCTTGACCATGATCGGCGGAATGTCCTTGAAATGCACCATATTGCGGCG
Source organism: Chitinimonas sp. (assembly GCF_041904975.1). NCBI lineage: Bacteria > Pseudomonadati > Pseudomonadota > Betaproteobacteria > Neisseriales > Chitinibacteraceae > Chitinimonas > Chitinimonas sp. The sequence continues at coordinate 3,013 of NZ_JAYRLZ010000079.1, forward strand.
CTCTTCGCCGAACTCCCCGATCAGTACCTGGTCGGCGGTATAGATGCGCAGCGGCAGTTTGGGACGGAAATCGGTCAGTGCATCCAGCGGTGGCAGATTGCGCTGCATCATGAATAGCGCATAGCCGATCAACAGGGCGCCGGTCACGGTAAGGCCGAACAGCACGCCGGTGGTCCACAGCATGATTCTCAACCACAGCGGGCGCTTGGTGGGGGACAGTTCGTGATTGGTCTGCATAGAAGGTCGTGGTTGACGAGGCTGCGAAATGCGAGCGTGGCATTGTAATGCAAAGGGCTGGCCCGCGTTGGCAGCCGATTTGCCGGCCGCGATGATGACCGGCTTTGCTTGCGGATGCGCTGTAAATAGTGCAAAGGCAGCAAGCGCTGAAGGATGCCGGCTTGAGCGCTGATCAGGGCCGGGCCGTTGCTTGCTGGCCAGCTTTGCGGGCTAATTGAGCTGGCGTTCCCAGTCGCTTGCCAGTGCCGGGTCCGGCGAAAGGCCGAGGCCGCCGTTGCGGTAGATCTTGGCGAGGCGCTGCATGGCCGGGCGATATTTCACCTGGGCGGCGCGGGTCAGCCAGTCCAGCGCGCGTTTTTCATCCGCCGGCACACCCTGGCCGGTTTCATACATGCGGCTGAGATTCACCATGGCCTGGCCGTGACCGCGTTCGGCAGCACGTTCATACCATTGCCTGGCGGAGTCGCTATTGCGCTCCACCCCTTGGCCGATCGCATACATCCAGCCTAGGTTGTTCATCCCCTGCGCATCGCCGGCATCGGCCGCCTTGCGATACAGCAAGATCGCCTGCGGCAGGTCTTTCGGCACACCACGCCCTTCGGCATAGGCATAGCCGAGATTGGTCTGGGCGATCGGCAGTGACAGGTCCACCGCCTTGCGATACCAGTCCACTGCCTGACGGAAGTCCTGCTTTACCCCCCAACCGTTCTCGAACAGCACGCCAAGATTATTGAACGCCATGGCATTGCCCTGGGCCGCCGCCTTTTGATACCAGCGCAGTGCCTGGGCGTAATCGCGCCGGGTGCCATAGCCGCGCTCGTACAAGTACCCGAGCGATACCTGGGCTGGCGCCAGACCTTTTTCGGCGGCTCGTCGATACAGGTCCAGCGCTTTTGCATAGTCCTGCGGCGTGCCATTGCCGCGCTCATACAGCTCAGCCAAGGCATGTGCTGCCCGTGCATCGCTGTCGGCGCTGGCCGAGAACTCGCGCAGTGCGCTTGCCGCATTGCCTTTTTGCAGGGCATTCACGCCGGATTGATAGTCGGCGAGGCCGGGAAGGGACAGCAGAAGCAGCGGGATATAGCGGATAAGCATGAGACCCTCGGCAAGTGCGATCAAGCAGCAAAGTATAGAGTGCGCGCTGGCACTGTTGTACCGGATGTCACACTCTTGCCTGCCGCCATTGACTAAGCCTGGAGGCTGGACTACGGTGAGGCGGTGGGAATTAGCCAAGGTGGCCGATCCAGCTTGGTGCACAGGCAAGTGTTACACCCGGCGGCATCCGATACTCGTTCGAGGAGCAAAAGCAAAATGAAAGCAACACAGCAATCGCGGTTCGGCCTGCGCCAATTGGGTCAGGGCATGACGGAGTACATCATCATCGTGGCGCTGATCGCCGTGGCCGCCATTGGCGTCTATACCCTGTTCGGCAAGACCATTCGTGCCCAGGTTGCGGGTCTGGCCAATGAAGTGTCGGGCGCTGGTGGTTCTACCGATGTGTCCAATGCCAAGGCAGCATCGGGCAGTGCCACTACCGAGGGCACCAAGGACAAGAAGATGGGCAGCTATACCAACTAGTCCCGACAGGATGCCCAATGCCTCGCTCGCACTTGCCGCATCCTGCATATCTGAAAAACCAGCGCGGTCAGGCGCTGGTTTTTTCGCTTCTGACGGCTGTTGTCGTCATTCTGGTGCTGTTCGCCACCTATAACGTCGGCCAGCAGGCTTTGGCAAAAATGCGCCTGCAAAACGCGGCTGACAACACCGCCTATTCGGTCGCCATTGTCCAGGCGCGCGATTACAACTTTTCTGCCTATACCAATCGCGCCATGGTGGCCAATCAGGTGTCGGTGGCCCAGGTAGTCGGGCTTACCTCCTGGGCACGCAACTACCGCGAGATTTACAACGGCGATTTTTCCTGGGTGGCGGAAACCATGACCAGTCTTGGCGGCCCGCTCAACTTCCTGTGGAAGGTGCCGGCACCGATCATGAAGACGGCATCCAATGTGTTTGCCCAGTTCATGGGCATGCCCAATAGCACCGGCGCCGGCAAGATCGTGGTGACAACGCTGGAGGTGCTGATCGACACCTTGCGCATTTCGCAAACGGTGTCGCACTACGGCACGGCGCTGACGGTGGCCCAGATGCTGGGTATGACCGATATGGCCGACCTGATGAGCCGCCTCGGCCTCGATAGCTTTATCGATATCGACTGGAGCAGCGATCCGGCGAAGTCGATCAATAACTTCCTGTCGGGTGATCACAATATCATCCGCGACAATCTGGCCACCGCGCGCTTGAGCGTACCGGGCTGGATTGCCGGAATCGGCTATCTGGCGCAGTGGGTACGCTTTACCGAGACCAAGGACCCGAACCTCAAGGCCAAGGACGGCGAAGAGGCCGATCGCTTCGGCAAGGTCACCATCAATTCGCTCGACTATTTTTCGCGCGACCGTAGCACCAAGCACAGCTGGATGGGCTTCGAAGGCCCCTATGTCTCGCCGGCCATTGTCGACCCGACCGTGTTGATTCCGACCGTCAATGGCGTGCTCACCATGTTCCTGTGGCATCGCGGCGGCACCGAATTGAAGGCGGTCGATCCGGACGGCGTGGTCAAGCGCACCTGGACCGCCCTCGATGCCACCGGCTTGTTCGGCGTGGCGATTATCTGGATCACCTTGCCGATACCACCGTTTTTCATACCCATCGTCATTCCGGCGTTTCCGATCCCGGTTGGCCATGGCGCAGCGCAATCCGGCGTGGAAATGAGCGGTAGCGCAGCCTTGAGCGATAGCAACGATTTCGACCTTGACGATGCCTCAAAAGCCTATGGCGGCGCCTACCGCGGGTGGCTGACTGCCGTCCCGGCCTATTTGCAGCAATCGCAAGGCGCCGGCAAAACCCTGACCATGATGACCTTGGGCGGCAAGGGCGGGCTGCGCAGTTATCAGGACGTGAAGAAAGTCGATAAGGACAATCTGAGCGCGCCGCCCTTGATTCTGGAAATCGAAATGGCTGGTACCGATATCAAGACCAGCAATAGCGTCACCACCGGCCGTTTTGCCATGCAGGCAGGTACACGCAGCAATGCCATGCGCGCACTATCAAAGGCACAAGCCTATTTCGCCCGACCCACCAAGCTGTGGAAGCGCGACGACAATAAAACGGAGCTGGGCAGCCTGTATAACCCTTACTGGCAGGCACAGCTGCTACCCAACAGCTTTGCCGAGCGCTATGTATCGATGGCCTACCAATGGTTATGAAACGCAATGCGCTTGCCAGGCAATCGGGCCAGGCCATGGTCGAGGCACAGATCGCCATTGTTTGCGTGCTGCTGCCGCTGTTTATCGGCATCCCGCTGGTGGCCCGCTATATCGATATCCGCCAGACTACGGTGGAGGCTGCCCGTTACGCCGCCTGGGAGCGCAGCGTCTGGTATGGCGGCAGCAGCGCCAGCTCGATCGGCTGGTTTGGCAAGACCAATCGCTGGGTGGCCAATGCCAAGGATGATGACACCTTGCGCAAGGAGATCGCCGCACGGGTGCTCAAGCGTACCGACAGTACGCAAGGCTTTGCCGTAGGCGGTGGTACACAGCCCCTGTGGGTGGATCATGGCGGCACCACCTTGCTGCCCGATTACGATGCAGCAACGGCCCTGGCGGTGAATAACGGCAAGATGCCCGGCACGGTCAGCTCGGTGATCGACTTTGTCACCAATTTTGCCTCCACCCTCGGGGCGTTTACTCTGGAGATGCGCGGCCGCTATGGTGCTCAGGCCTCGATCACCCTGAAGGACTTTGACCAGACCAAGGTGCTGGGCAAAGGCCCTACCGAGAAGAACATCGGCGAAAACTTCAATATGGGCAGCTTTTTGGCAAGTTCCGCCGATGTCACCATGACCGAGCGCAGTGTCTTGCTGGCCAATGGCTGGAATGCCGAAGGGCCGGATACCGCCGGCCATACCGCCGTGAAGCAGCAGGTGGCCGGCCTGACCCCCTTGGCGCTGTTTACCAATAACGTCGATATCGATCTTGGTGGCGGTTCGGTGTCGTTCAATATCATGAACCTGCTGCAAACCCTGGCCAGCGTGTTTGCGCCGGAGCTCGGGCCTGGCGTGCTGGAATTCGGCAAGATCATGCCGGACGAAGTACCGGAAGACCGGGTCAAATGAGCGTTGCGCCGGCTCGTCCCAGCTTGGCCGTTTTTCCGCCCGGCGCGGCACGTAGCGGCGCAGTCTCGTCATGCATGGTGTTGTTCTTGAGCGCCATGGTACTGCACGTTGCAGCGGCCGATGAAACCTGCCCGCAATTTCGCGATGCGCCCGGCCGCTGGCAGGCGGTGGCCGACGATATGGTGATGAACGGCGTACCGATGTCGGTGCGCCAGCTCAGCAGCGACAAACCCCCGGCTGAGCTGATTGCCTTCTATCGCCAGGCTTGGGCCCAGGCTGATCAACCAGCCCCGGTCGAGTATCCCTTGCCGCCCTGGCAAGTCATCGGCGTAGCGCGCGGCAAGTGCTTTTACACCTTCCAGGTGCAGGCGCAGGGTAGTGGTGCCAGTGGTTTTCTGGCTATCAGCCATGCACGTAGTGGCGTGCGCGCCACACCGGGCGGGCGCTTTCCCATGCCTTCTGCCAGCGAGTTGATCAACGATATCGTTCACCGTGATATCGGCAAAAATGGCCGTACCGTGTTCCTGCGAAACGGCCTGAGCATGGAAGGTAACGCGGTGTTTTATCGGGATAATCTGGCCGACCAGGGCTGGCAGCTGATGGCGGAAAAGCGCGTCAAAACACCGCGCGGCCCCGGCATCGTGCTTGATCTGAAGCGGCAGCTGGAGCAAGGGCAGCTGACCATTTCGCGCAGCGATGGCCAGAGCTATGTGCTATTTCACTACATGGACCGGCCTTGAGTGAGGATGTCGTGCCGCATCGATACCGCATCATGCTGCCCGCCCAGCTTGGCCAGTCGAGCATCGAATACATTCTGGTTCTGGCATTGGCCGTCGTGGTATTGACTACCGGTAATGATCCACCGGTTGCCAAGCTGGCCGGTGCCATACGTGACTACTTTGGTGACTATTCCTATGCCATCTCGTTTTCCCAGCCACCTGATTGTGTGGAAACCAAGACGGTGGGTGGAAGCGGTCCGGCAGGGTCGTCCGCCAGTGCCTCGGTAACCGTGGACAGCTGCCCGGACCTGAGTAACCCCAGTTGGCCCATCGAATTCAATGGCGTGAACATTACGCCGCCAGCGCTCCCCTGATGCAGTTTTGGCGCGCCTTGCCAGGAAGTCGATCGCATGAAGCTCAATCTGCCCAAGCTAAACCGCACCTGGATGATGCTGCTCGGTGCTATCGGCCTTGGCCTGTTGGCAATGTTCCTTACGGTGCAATACCTGCGCTTGCAGGAAAGCAGCCTGCGGCGCCAGATTGAGGAGAAAGCGCGTGGCAAGGGCCCTCTGGTGGAAGTTGTGGTACCAACTCAGGATCTGGCGGCCGGCACGGCCATCGATGCCAGCATGGTGGCATCGCGCCCGGTGGCTTCTGATCTGGTGTACGACGACGCGATCGCGGTAAATCAGTTCGATGCCTTCAAGGGGCAGGCGCTGCTTAAGGCTGTGAAGCGCGGTCGCCCCTTGCTCAAGTCCGATCTGCGGCCGATCTATGCCGACTTTGCCGGCACGCTCAAACCCGGCAGCCGGGCAATGACGGTCGAGGTGGATGACCTCAACGCGATTTCCCATATGGTGCAGCCCGGCAATCTGATCGACCTGATGCTGGTTCTGGAAAACACCGGGCCGGCCAGTCGTCCGCCACAACAGCATATGGGGCCAGCCAGTCAGGGCGATGGCAAGGTAGTGGTGCCCTTCATGCAGGCGGTAAAGGTATTGGCTACCGGACAGAAGGTGGTGCATGACGCTCCCACCGATGGCGCGCCGAATCAGGGGCGCTCGGCCTATAGCAATTTCACCCTCGAGGTGACGCCGAGCCAGGCGGCCCGCGTGGCCCTGGCGCTGGAACTGGGCAAGCTGCGCGCCACCTTGCGCAATGAGTCCGACAGCAAGGCGATCGAGCATGATCCGGTCAGTGCCCGCAATTTCCTGCTCGATATCGCCGAACAGACCCGCATGCAGGAGCGGGTAGCCAAGGCGGCTGCGAAACGGCGTGCCGCCAGCGAGCAGTACCCGGTCGATGAGGACTATGTCGAATACATCGTCGGCGGCAAGAATAGTGGCTCGGGTGTCAGCACCGGCCTGAGCGTGGCCTTGCCGCCGGCGCTGGCTAATCTCGGTGTCGGAACCACCCCGGCAGCCGCAGCGCCAGCCACGACGGCGTCAGCGCCGTTCATTCCCTATGCCCCACCGGCCAGCCCGGTCAATTCGAAATAAACCAGAGCGGGTTAGCGACAATGACTTTTCAGCGCCATGTTCTTGCAATGCTGTTGATGATCGGCTCAGTGGCTTGGGCTGACGAAATCCGCATGTTTGTCGGTGAGTTGAAGACCCTGCCGGTTGGCAAGGTAGACCGGGTAGCCATAGGCAATGGCAATGTCATCAGCAGCAAGGTGCTCGACAGTGGTGAGCTGCTGCTGCTGGCCGAGAAGCCCGGCGACACCTCGCTGATGGTGTGGTCGGGCAAGAGCCGCCAGCAGCATATGGTGCGCGTGAGCCAGACCGACAGCCAGGAGGCGTTTCGCGTCGCCTCCGCCATGCTCAAGGACGTGCCTGGTATTTCGCTGGGCCAGGTGGCTGGCAATGTGGTGGTGACCGGCAGTACCAGCAAGGAGAATCTGGAGCGCATCAGCATGCTGGGCAAGCTGTATCCGCAAATCGCCAATCTGGCCCGGCCTGAAGATGTCGCCATGAAGAAGATGGTCTACATCAAGGTGCAGATTCTGGAAATGAAACGCTCCCTGCTCGAGCATATCGGCGTGCAATGGCCCAATAGCTTCGATGGCCCCAAGCTCGGCTTGCTCGGTAACTTCGGCGCCACCAGCACCCAAGGGCTGTACAAACCCAGTGCCACCCCCGGTGCACCGCCCGAGCCGATCGCACCAATCGGCGGGGTGCTGCCGGTGCAGACCGGTAACCGTGGCCTGCGCGCCTATCTCGGTATCAACTCCCTGATCAATACCACCATCAATCTGGCCAAGAACAATGGCGATGCCTATGTGCTGGCCGAACCGGAGCTATCGACCCGCTCAGGTGGCGAGGCCAAGTTCCTCGCCGGTGGCCAGATCCCGCTGCCGGCGGTATCAAGCACCGGCGCCGGTTCGGTGGAATTCAAGGATTACGGCATTCGCCTGACCATCCGCCCCTTGGCCGACGATCGCGACAATGTGCTGGCCAATGTCAAAACCGAAATCAGTTCGGTGGACTCTTCGGTGTCGGTGCAAGGCATTCCCGGTTTCCTGACCCGGCAAACCGAGACCGATATCAATGTGAAGAACGGCCAGACCATCGTGATGTCCGGCCTGGTGAACAGCGACCTGTCCAAGGATATCTCGCGGGTGCCGGGCCTCGGGTCGGTGCCCATCATCGGCGCACTGTTCCGCTCGGATAACTTCAAGTCCGGCCGCACCGACTTGGTGATCTTGGTCACGCCAACGGTGGTTGACCCCAATTCCACCATCAACCGCGAGCGCATCGACAAGAGCGAGTCCATCCGCGAGCGTTTCGAGCGCGGCATCAGCAAGACCGATCTGCTCGACTGACCGAGGCGCCGCATATGCTCAGCATTACCGTCACCACACCGCGCGGCGTCAGCAATTTGGTTGAATGCACCATCGACCGCTGCGGCATCGGCAAGAGCGACGACAATCTGATCATCCTGCAAGGCTGGTCGGTGGCACGCAACCATGCAGCGATACACCGCCGTGCCGATGGCGTTTATGTCGAGAATCTCGACCCCAAGGGCAATACCGAGGTCAATGGCCGCAAGGTCAGCCTGCACGGCCCTTTGCAAAACGGCGAACTGGTCCAGATCTGCGGCTACACCCTCACCGTGCATGATCTTGAAGCACAGGTAGCGGCGTCGAGCCCGCCGCCAGCGCCGCCCGTCATGGCGCAAGGTGTGGCAACGCCCACGCCGCCGCCCGCGCCTGCTGAGCTTGCCGATGCCGACAACGCCCCGCTCGATCGCAGCGCCCAAGCCGCCTGGATCGAGTTGCTCAAGCATGTGCATGAGTCGCTGATCAAACAGATGGACTTGCGGCGGATCGACCTGAGCCGTTTCAGCGAAGAGGAGCTTCGCAGCAATACCCGCGCCTTGCTGGAAGAGCTGGTGGCCAATGACCGCAGCATTCCGGCCCATATCGACAAGGCCTTGCTGGTCAAGCAGGTGCAGGATGAAGTGGTCGGCCTTGGGCCGCTCGAAGACTTGCTTGCCGATGATGCGGTGACCGAAATCATGGTGAACCGCTTTGACGAGATCTTTATCGAGCGGCGCGGCAAATTGCAGAAGTCGCCGATCACCTTTACCAGCGACTTGGCGGTAGTCAGCGCCATCGAGCGCATCGTCACCCCCTTGGGGCGGCGTATCGACGAATCCAGCCCGATGGTCGATGCGCGGCTGAAGGATGGTTCGCGGGTCAATGCGGTTATCCCGCCGCTGGCGCTGAAGGGCGCCAATATCACCATCCGCAAGTTCGCCAAGAACAAGCTGCAGGGCGAGGACCTGATCCGCTTCGGTTCCATGACCCCGCAAATGCTGCATATCTTGCGCACCATCGTCGAGCAGAAGGCCAATATCATCATTTCCGGCGGCACCGGCTCGGGCAAGACCACCTTGCTCAATGTGCTGTCCAACTATATCCCCGACGATGAGCGCATCGTCACCGTGGAGGATGCGGCTGAACTCAAACTCAGCCAGCCCAATCTGGTCGGTCTGGAATCGCGGCCGGCCAATGCCGAGGGCAAGGGCGCGGTGCCGATTCGCGATCTGGTGAAAAACTGCCTGCGCATGCGGCCCGATCGCATCGTGGTGGGCGAATGCCGTGGCGGCGAAGCACTGGATATGCTGACCGCGATGAATACCGGCCATGATGGCTCTCTCACCACCGCCCACGCCAACACCCCGCGTGATTGCCTGGCGCGGGTGGAGGTGATGGTGATGATGGCCGGGCTGGACCTGCCGGTGCGCGCCATCCGCGAGCAGATTTCGTCGGCGGTGCGCTTTATCGTGCAGCAGAACCGCTTTTCCTGTGGCTCGCGCAAGGTCACCCACATTACCGAGATCACCGGCATGGAAGGCGAGATGATCCAGCTGCAGGACATCTTCCTGTTCAAGCAGGAAGGTTTCGGGCCGGATGGCAAGGTGCGCGGCAAGCATGTGGCAACCGGCGCAGTGCCGGACTTTTACCAGGACCTGGCCGCACGGGGGCTGGATGTGGACCTGAGCATCTTCCAGGCAGGCGGGCGGCTGTGATGCAGGGCGCAGGGGGAGGGCGGCGATGAGTCTGTCCATGCTGCTGGGCGTGGTTTTCCTGGTCACCTTGCTGGCGGCCTGGCTGCTGTTCACCCTGGTCCAGCATTATCTCGACCGGCAAAAGGCGCAGATCGAACAAACCACGGCCACCACCCTGGCCGATATGTTCATCTTCCTCGATCCGCAGCAAATGTTCCGCTACAACGTGGCAATCACCATTGCCCTGCCCATCGTGGTCTGGCTGTTTACCGACAATCCGGTATTTACCGGCGCCGCGCTGATTTCCACCATTTTCATGCCCAAGTGGTATGTCGGCTATCTGAGCCGCAAACGGCTGAAGAATCTGGAACAACAATTACCCGATGCGCTATTGATGATCTCGGGCGCCATGCGTGCCGGCGCCAGCCTGAATGTGGCGCTGGAATCGATGGTGCGCGAGTCGCGGCCGCCGGTGAGCCAGGAATTCGAACTGATGCTGCGCGAGCAGCGCTTGGGCGTGGACTTCGATACCGCCTTGCAAAATATCGAGCGGCGCAATCCGCAGCCGGATTTTCAGCTGGTGATCGCCGCCATGCGTATTTCCAAGGAGGTGGGCGGCAATCTGGCGGAAATCCTTGAGTCACTCGCTTCCACCTTGCGGCAAAAGGCAGTCATGGAGGGCAAGATTCGCAGCCTGACCGCCCAGGGCAAGGCGCAGGGGGTGATCATGACCGGCCTGCCGCTGTTGATGATTGTCGCCCTGCGGGCGATCGAGCCGGCTGCCATGGCGCCGCTGTTCAATACCTGGATAGGCTGGATCACCCTGAGCATCATCACCGTCATGGAACTGGTCGGCTACTGGTTCATTCGCAAAATCACCAATATCGACGTATGAGCACTACCCTGATCGGCCTCATCATCGGCATCATCGTCGGCGTCAGCATGCTGATGCTGAGCTTCAGCCTGTCGAAGCTGAAAGCCGAAGTGCCGGAAGAAGACCGCGCCTATATGGACGAGCTGCCCGGCATGCTCAAGCTGGTGTGGCCCCTGGTCAATTTCATCGAATACCACCTGACCGCCCGTTTTCCACCGGACATGCTGGAAAAAGCGCATAAAGCCTTGCGCCAGACCGGCGTCGGCTATCTGATGAGCGCCGAGCAGTTCTATGCCTTGCGTATCTTCTCGGCCCTGGTTTCGGCCCTGCTCAGCGGCTTTTGCCTCGCGGCACTGGAGGTGGAGGACAGCCTGATCTGGGTGGTGCTGATGGCGGTGCTTGGCTATCTCTACCCCTTGCTGTGGCTGTCCGATACGCGCAAGAAGCGGCGCAAGGAGGTGTTGCGCTCGCTGCCGGTCTACCTCGACTTCATCACCCTGGGGGTCGAGGCCGGGCTGAATCTGACCGGCGCGCTCAAGCAATCGATGGAGAAAGGCCCGCATGGCGCCTTGCGCCACGAGTTCTATATGGTGGTGCGCGATCTGCGCGCCGGCGTGCCGCGCGCCGATGCGCTGCGCCGCATGGAAGCGCGACTCGATATGCAGGAAATCGTCAGCTTTGTCGGCGCGGTGATCCAGGCCGAGAAAATGGGCGCCCGGCTTGGGCCGGTGCTGCGCGGCCAAGCCGAACAGCGCCGTACCGAGCGCTTCCAGCGCGCCGAAAAGCTGGCGATGGAAGCGCCGGTCAAATTGATCCTGCCGCTGATCCTGTTTATTTTTCCGGTGACCTTTATCGTGCTGGCCTTTCCCATCGTGATGAAGTTCATGCAGGAAGGCATGATGTGAAGCAGCTGCAAGCGTGGCGGCAGGGCAAGTTATTGATAGCCACGGTGTGGCTGGCAGAGGATGCCGGCGAACGCATGCGCGGCCTGTTGGGTCGAGCCCCGCTTGCCAGCGGCGAGGCGATGCTGATTACGCCATGCCGCATGGTGCACACCTTCGGCATGGCCTATGCGCTGGATCTGGCCTTTGTCGACCGGCATGGCCAGATCAGGAAGCTGGTGCGACAGCTGCCTCCCGCGCGCATGGCGGGCTGCCTGCGCGCCTATGCCACCTTGGAAATGCCGGCCGGCGAAATCGAGCGCCTCGGTTTGCAGCCAGGTGACACGATAGATTGGCAATAGCCGGCACGATGCCGAAATCGCACCGGTATCGGTGATTAGAGTGGATGACTACACCAGCATGAAGTTGCAATTGCCCTTGTTACTGACTCTTGCCTGCCTTGCCGGCTGCGCACCTATGCGCTTGGCCGGTGAAGCCGATGTTTATGCGCGCCAGCAAGATGCGGTGGCTGCTTACGAGGAGGGTGCCAATGCGCGGGCCGAGCAGCTGCTGCAAGGGGTATTGCGTGCGGCGCCGAACGACCCGGAAAACTGGTTTCGCCTTGGCAATCTGTATGCGCGTACCGACCGACCCGAGCAAGCCACCGAGGCATTCCACAAAGCGCTGATGCTGCGGCAGAGCGATGCACGCATCTGGCACAACCTTGCGGTGGTGCGGATACGCCAGGCCCAGGCGGCGCTGGCGCAGGCCAATGCTGCGGCGGTAGATGACGGGCCCTTGCACGAGAAAACCAGCCGCATGGCTGAGCAATTGCAGCAGGTACTGGCCAAGCCTGTGCCGCCTGCCACCGCTGCGGCCGAACCGAGCGACGCAAGCCATGCGGCCAGCCAATAGCCGCCCGCGCCGCACCATGCTGGGCCAGGCCATGCCGGAATACCTGTATGCCTTGCCCATCATGCTCTTGCTGATTCTGGGTGCCTTCCAGATGGGCCTGGTCTATCAGGCGCGCCACACCCTCAAGTACGCCACCTTTATGGGTGCGCGTGCCGGTGCCTTGAACAACGGTGCCATGACTGCCATCCAGGAGGGCGTAGCCACCGGCCTTGCACCCTTGTTCACCCATGGCAAGACATCCAAAGCCATGAAGCAGGGCAGGGTGGATGCCGATGCCTTGCTGGGCAATGACAAGCTCACCGAAATCCGCATCCTCAACCCGACGGCGGGTGCACTGAGTGCCCATGCCGGCGACTCGGAAGGCAGTGATGCCATCCCCAACGACAACCTGATGTACCGCGACAATGCGGCAAAGGGTGGGCTATCGGTGCAGGATGCGAATCTGCTCAAGGTCAGGGTGAGGATCTGCCTGCGCATGATCGTGCCCATCATCAATAAATTGATCTATTCCATGGTCGTGGACCCGCCCGGCACGCCACCGCCTGCAGAGAAAACCCCGTCCGGCTTTATTCGCAGCTATGCCGATGCCAGCGCTGCCATCGATGCCACGCGCCCCTGCGCCGGCCAGGGCGACTATTACCTGCCGGTGGAAGCCGAGTCGGTCGTTCGCATGCAGTCGCCATTCAAGAATCCGGGTAAGTGGGTGGGGCCGTGAAGGGTGAGCCACGCAAGCCATGGTTTGCCGGCCGCATCAGCCGGGTGCGCTATAGCGCCTATATGCTGGCACTGGGCATGTTGTGCGGAGCGGCGCTGTCCGCCTTGTTGCTGATGGCAGTGCAGATTCCCGGTGGCGCGAAAATCCCGGCAATGCGCATTGCCGCCGCCGGCATCTTCTATGGTGTTTTGCCCTTCGGCACCCTGTATTTCACCACCCTGCGTGCCCACGACTGCGGCCGCAGCGGCCTGCTGGCCTGGCTGATCATCATTCCGTTTGCCGGTTTGCTGTTCATGCTGTGGCCGGGGCAGCGCCAGGAAAACCGCTACGGTCCGCCACCGCCGGCCAATGGCCCTGTGCTGCTGATCACCAATGCGGCGCTATGGTTGCTGATGCTTGGTGCGGTAGCCTTTGCCTGGCTCAATGGCCCGGTCAACCTTGGCCCGGAGCCACCGCCGCTACCCAGCGAGTTCGAGGCTTATCCGAGCTGAACGTGCACGCATGCTTAGCGAGCTGCGCAATACAGCAGTT
>NZ_JAYRLZ010000394.1:0-2908 GCF_041904975.1 Chitinimonas sp.
TGGTCCGCATCATGGTAGCTGGCAAAGGAAAAGCTGTGATGCGACTTCAGCCAGCCATGATCGGCAAAACCACGTTCAGCACTGCGACGAACCTTCAGCATATCATCCGCTCTTTCAAAAAATTGAATCAACGAAACGAATGATACGCAGCACACCGCCGGTAAAAAATCGGAATAATCAGTCCTGATAGTTCAGAAACTCTGACAAAGATCAATCGCGCCACTCAGGCGACTCGCCAGAACACCGCACCGATGAATCGACTCGACCAACATATCAAACAAGAAGCAGAGGCCAGCCTGCTGGCCTTGCGGCGACATCGCCGGCGCATCAGGGCGGGCAAGCGGGGCGAGGCGCTGCACGATCTGCGCGTCAGCGCACGGCGCCTGGCAGCCTTGCTGGCTCCCTGGCAGCGCGATCCGGCTTTGCGGCTGCGCAAGCCGCTGCGTGTGGTCAAACGGCATATCACCCACAGCAATGCGATTCGCGACAGCGAGGTGCAGGAACAACTGCTGCGCGACCTGCTGCCCGAACTTCCACGCGACTTGGCAAGCTGGCTGGCGCAGCAGCGCAGGCAGCGCAACCGCAACTTGCTGGCCCTGCGCCGCCAACTGGACAAGCCAGCATTGCCGCGCGCGCTGGGCAAGCTGCGCAAGCGCTTGCGCCGTGGCCTGAAGCGCTTACCCGACCATGCACTGATCGAGGCGATCGGACAGCGCGAATACCGCTTGCGGCAAGGCATTGCCAGCCGCCTGCATGACCAAGCTGCCCTGTTCAGCGACCCGGAGCACTGGCACGCACTGCGCCTTGCCTGCAAGCGCTGGCGCTACTTGCTGGAAAGCCATGGCGTGTATGTGGGCAGCAATTGGGAAACAGCGGCAGCACATGGCCAGCTTGCGCAAGATGCCCTGGGTCAGCTACGCGATGTGGAACTGCTGCAAGCACGATTTGCCGAGGCCGGCCTGGCCGGGCCCGCGATCAGCCAGCATCTGGAACAGGCGCAGCAGCAGCGGCTGGCAGCCGCCCGGCAAGCCTGCCAGGCGTTGCGTACACAGATTGAAACGCAGCAGTAAGCACGGCTGCGACCGGCATTTACACCAGCCAGCCACGCCCCAGCCAAAGCAGTCCCGCCGCCGGCAGCGCCGCCAGGGCATCGTCGAGCATCACGCCCAAGCCACCCTTCACCCGCGCATCGACCCAGCTGATTGGCCAGGGTTTGCTGACATCAAACAGCCGGAACAGCACGAAGGCTGCCAGCCAGCCCTTCCAGCCCTGCGGCACCATGGCCAGCAGCGGCAGCATGGCGACGATCTCATCCCAGACAATGGCGCCGTGGTCCGATACACCCAGCGCGGTGCCGGCCTTGCCACACAACCAGATGCCGACGATAAAGAGCGGAATCGACAGCAGCGCAATTGACAGCGGCGACAAGACCAAGGTCAGCAAGAGGTAGAACGGCAGGGCCGCTGCCGAGCCAGCGGTGCCCGGCGCCTTGGGCGACAGGCCGCTGCCGAAACCGAGCGCCAGAAAGTGCGCAGGATGGGCCAGCAAAAAGCGCAGATCAGGCTGGCGGATGGCAGTCATGGCGGTAAATCCCGTTCAGGCAAAGTGATTGAAGCCGGCGCGCGCTTGCGGCAGCACCCGACCATCGGCGCCTAGCACCGTGACAGCGGCGCCGGCCTGCATGCTGCCGATGCGCGCCATGGGCAAGCCAAGGCGCTCGCCAAGCGCTATCAAGGCCGCGCGCGCCGAGACCGGTGCGGTAAAGCACAGCTCGTAGTCGTCGCCCCCGCTCAGCTGCGCCACTTGTAATGCATCGGCAGCCGGTGGCAAGGCCAAGGGCAAGCCGGGTAAGGCATCGAGCAGCAGCGCCGCGCCCAGGCCAGAGCGCTGGCAGATATGCCCCAGATCGGCCAGCAGGCCATCGGACACATCAATGGCCGCATGGGCCAAACCCGCCAAGGCCAAGCCAAGCTGCACCCGCGGCTCGGGGTAGTCCAGCCGGCGAGCGCAATGCAATAGATCAGCCCCGGCCAGATCCAGCTTGCCAAGCCGCTGCTGCACCGCCAGCGCGGCCGCGCCAGTCGGGCCGGATAGCCAGATATCGTCGCCAAGCCGCGCCGCATCGCGGCGCAATGCCGCAGCCGGTGCCAGCTCGCCGATGATCTGGATCGAAATCGCCAAGGGGCCGCTGGTGGTATCGCCGCCGACCAGGGCAATGCCATGCGCCTCGGCCAGCGCAAACAGGCCGCCAGAAAACGCCTGCAGCCAGTCGGCATCGGCGCGCGGCAGGGTCAGGCACAGGGTGAACCAGCGCGGCGTGGCACCCATGGCAGCAAGGTCTGAAAGATTGACCGCCAGCGACTTCCAGCCGATGGCATAGGGGTCGGTACCGGCAAAGAAATGCCGGCCTTCCACCAGGGTATCGGCCGACACTGCCAGTTGCATGCCGGGGCTGGGCGCCAGCAGTGCCGCATCATCGCCGACGCCAAGCAGCACGCCGGCTTGCTCGCGCTTGAAAAAACGCTCGATCAGCTCGAATTCACCCAGCGCCATCGCCATCAAGCCAGCAGACGCACTTCACGACCGGGTTCGCCCATTTCGTGAAAGATGTCGTCGAGATAGATCGCCAGCTCGGCCGCCGCCAGCCCGGCCGGAATCGGCAGCTCCGCCATCGGCACCAGGGTGCCGTTACCGGGACGGTAGGCACGCCACCCGTCGCCTTCGCGGCGAATGGCGATCTGCTGCCGGCCATACAGATCGAAACGCAGCAGCATCAGCGCCGCTTGCGGTCGGCCGCTGCCACTTCGGCAGCGCGCACTTCCAGCGCCAGTTTGTCCAGCACGCCGTTGACAAAGCGGTGACCGTCGGTGCCACCAAAAGTCTTGGCGATTTCGATCGCCTCATTGAT
>NZ_JAYRLZ010000395.1:0-2902 GCF_041904975.1 Chitinimonas sp.
ATGAGCGAGATCTCGGCTGCCTCGGTCGAACAAAGCGCCGGTATCGAGCAGGTGAACACCACCATCACCCAGATGGACGATATGACCCAGCAGAACGCCGCCCTGGTGGAGCAAGCCGCCGCAGCGGCGCAAAGCATGGCCGATCAGTCCAACACCCTGGCGCAGGCGGTGGCGGCATTCCGGTTGGCGCAGACCGGCAATCGCGCGCGGCCCCTGGCCGCAAAGCCGCCTCTCGCCCTGCCGGCAAGCAGCAAACCCGCCACACGCGCCTTGAGCAAACCGGGCAAGGCGGAGACAGACGATTGGGAAGAGTTTTAACACGATGCAACGCCTCCGTAGGTCGGGCTTCAACCCGACACGCTGCCAACCATCGTCTTACCAGCGTCCCGGCAGCGCTGTCGGAATGAATTCCGACCTACAGGGCGGCGAGCAGCAAACCGCCCTGTAGGTCGGGTTTTAGCCCGACACGCCAGCCTGCCAGCGGCGTTGTCGGAATGAATTCCGACCTACAAGGCGGCGAGTAGCAAGCAAGCCGGTAGGTCGGGTTTTAACCCGACACGCCAGCCTGCCAGCGGCGGCGTCGGAATGAATTCCGACCTACCGGGTAGCCAGCAGCAACGCGCATTTGATGCCATGTATCAACGACTGGGGTAAACCATGAAAGCCTTCCTCAACCACATTTCGCTGACACAAAAGCTGCTTGCCATGGGGGTTCTGGCGCTTGTGCTGTTTGCCCTGCCAGCCAGCCAGAACTGGCAGCGTGCCCGCGATGAGCTGGCTACTGCCGAGCATGAGCGGACCGGCCTGGCACCAATGAGCCTGGCAACCATGCTGCTCGACCTGATACAGCAACAGCGGCGCGACAGCACCGCCTTGCTGGTCAGCGGCAAAGGCCGCGAAAAGGTCACGGCGGCCCAGGCCAAGGTACAGGCGCAGCTCGATGCACTACGCAGCGACAAGCTGGTGGCGGGCTCAAAACAGCTGAGCGCCGATGTGGCCGAAATGAGCAAGGCGCAAGCCGATATTGCCTCCCGTCTCGCCGCCAGCACCACGGTGGACGAGAATTTCGACGCCCATATCGCCCTGGTCGACCACACCCTGGCCCTGCAAGCCAGTATCGCCGGCGAAACCGGGCTGGATCTCGACCCGGAAGCCACCAGCTACTATCTGTTCGATGCTGCCTATAACCAACTGCCGCCCCTGGTGGAAGCGCTGGCGCGCGCGCGCGGCTATGGGGTGGGCGCCATTACCGCCGGCAGCGGCAATGCCGGCGCGACTGAATTGGCCGCCAAGGCAGCCATCAGCACCCGTTTTGCCCTGTCGATGTTTACCCAGGTGCAGGATCGCCTGAAAAAAGCCGCGCTGGCGCAGCTGGCGAGTGACGACAAGGAAATGGCGACGGAACTGGACGGCATCAAGCAACAGATGGCAGGCCAGGTGGCCGAAGCTTCAAACCTGGCCAACAAGCTCAAGTCGGCCAATTTCGGCAACGTCAGCGCAGAGCAGTATGCCGCCGCCTTCAATACCATCATCGGCAGTGCCTATCAAACGTCGTCCAAGCTCAATAAATTGCTGGACGGCGAACTGGATCAGAGGGTCGAGCGTATCAAGGGGGATTTGCGCCGCCTGCAGCTGTGGACCGCCATCCTGGTCTTGGTGCTGCTGGCTAGCATCACCGCCATTTCGCTATCGTTGAGCCGGCCCATGGCTGCCGCCGTAGCCGCCGCCAGCCGCATTGCCGACGGCGATCTGGACGACGCTCATATCCGCCAAAACGGCCGCAATGAAACCAGTCGCCTGCTCAATTCGCTTGATGATATGCGCCTCAAGCTCAAAGCCACCCTGGAGCGCGAGCGCGCCATTGCCACCGAAAATTCACGCATCCGTACCGCGCTCGATTGCGCTAGCGCGGCGGTGATGATAGGCGACCCGCAGCGGCAGATCGTGTATGCCAACCAGTCGGTACGGCGTCTGCTGCAAGAAACCGAAGCGGAAATCCGCAAGGCGCTGCCGCAATTCAATGCGCGCGACATCATCGGCAAGCATGTCGACGATTTCCATGGCAATGCCAGCCATGTGCAAAGGGTGATCGACGGCATGCAGGGGGTGCACAAGGCGCGGCTGCACCTTGGTGAGCGGCACTTCGTACTGTCGATGAACCGGGTGGTGGATGAAGCCGGCACCTTCCTTGGCACGGCGGTGGAATGGACCGACGAAACCGAAGCCCTGCGCGAGATCGAGCGCGAACGCAACCGTGCCGCCGCCCAGGCGCGGATTCTGGCGGCACTCGACAATACCAGCGTCAATGTGATGATCGCCGATGCCAGCCGCACCATCATCTATATGAATGGCGCGGTCGAGCGCATGCTGCGCCATGCCGAGGCCGATTTGCGCAAGGTGCTGCCGCAGTTCTCCGTCGACAAGATCATCGGCAGCAATATCGACAGCTTCCATAAAAACCCCAGCCACCAGGCCAGCCTGCTTGCCACCTTTACCAGCACCTACCAGAGCAAGATCCAGGTCGGCGCCCGCCATTTCCACCTGACCGCCAACCCTATCATCAATAGCGAGGGCGAGCGCCTTGGCTCGGTGGTCGAGTGGCGCGACATTACCCGCGAAGTAGCCATCGAAAGCGAAGTGGCCGAGCTGATCCGCGGCGCCAATCAAGGCGACTTCACCACCCGTCTTTCCCTGAGTGACAAAGACGGTTTCTTCAAGATTCTTGCCGAGAACCTGAATAGCCTGATGGAAGTGAGCGAGCGCGGACTGGCCGAGGTGGTACGCATGCTCGGCGCCCTGGCGCAAGGCGACCTGACCCAGCGCATAGATGGCGACTATGCCGGCACCTTCGGCCAGCTCAAGGACGACAGCAATGCCACCGCCGAAAAACTGGCGGAAATCA
>NZ_JAYRLZ010000080.1:0-6808 GCF_041904975.1 Chitinimonas sp.
CATCTTGATACCTCATTCGCTCCACGCAGGCGAAAAGCGCAAGGCGGTCCGGCCCGCGCATTCGGGGCGAGAGACCACACGATGGCGCTTACATCTGCCTGAACAAATGGGTATAGCTTTCCGCGACCAGCAAGGTCTCATCACGGCCCTTCAGAGCCAGTTGCAGGCGGCCACGCATATCGCGCGCGGCACTGGCAATCGCCGCCACATTGACCACCGTACTGCGATGTATCTGCCAGAATTGCTGGCCATCCAGTTCGCTCGCCAGCTCCTTCAGCGACTTGCGTATCAGCGCATCACCTTCATGCGTTACCACCCGGGTGTACTTGGTGTCGGCCTGGAAATACAGCACATCGTCCACCATCAGCAACCTCAGGGTCGAACCGCATGAGGCATTGATCCAGCGCAGCGGCGCAGGCGGCGGGAAGTGTGCTGCCACAGGCGCCGCTCTTCCGGTTAGCTGTTCCGTCGCCGGGGATGGGCCAGGTTGCCGCTGCTTCAAGCGATTGATGCAGGTGAACAGTCGCGTGGTTTGCAGTGGCTTGAGCAGGTAGTCGATGGCGCCGGCCTCAAAGGCATCGATGGCGTGCTGATCGTAGGCCGTGACAAATACGACATGGGTGCCGGCGCTGACGTGAGGCTGCTGCCGCGCCACTTCCAGGCCGCTGACGCCCGGCATTTCGATATCAAGAAAGGCGATATCCGGCTGCAGCTCGCCCAAGAAGCGCAAGGCGGTGATGCCATCTGCCGCCTCGCCGACGATATTGAGTTCCGGCCACAGCTGCCCAAGGCGCTCGATCAGTTCCTGGCGCAAGGTCGATTCGTCTTCTGCGATCAAGGCGGTAGGCGGCGGCTTCATCGTGCTATCTCGATCGATTGTTGAAAACCATCCAGATCAATGGTCATTACGACGCCGGACAAGCCCGGCCGAGCATGGAGCCGGCAATGGCGCGGCGGCACAGTACAGCCTGACAGGGCTTGCCGTACAAAGGGTAACAGCATGCCGGGCACCACCGGCGTTGCCCCGAAATCAAGTGTCCAGTTGCTGGTCAGCACAATGCCGGTCTGGTGCAGGGCGTTATGCAGCGCCAGGTAGCAGCGCAACAACTGCACTTCTTCATCGAGCTGCCGGCAGGACTCGCGCAGGCGCGGCAAGGCCATGCGCAGATAGTCGATCAGCTGTGCCAACTGCAGGCTTGCACGCTCGCTATGGCCGGGCAAGGTGGCCAGATAGCCCTGTTCGATGGTCTGTAGCGCGTCATGCACAAACTGTGGATCAATCTGCGTGTGCAGTGCTTGCAGCCGGGCGTCGACGTCCAAGCGCCGCTGCTGTTGTTGTGCTTCCAGTATTTGCTGCAAGGCGGCCTGGCTAGCCGTGCGGCGCTGGTAAAGCTCATGCACGGCGGCGAGCAAGCCGGTGCTCAGCAGTATCTGCAAACTGTCGCCAACAAGGTTCAAGCCACTCAGGCGATAGCGCTCCAGTGGACTGCACAGACTGCACACTTCGGGGTTCAGGCCAGGCCAGTGCGCGCTCAGATAGCTCACCAGCACGGCGGCCAGCCAGCTGGCTGCCATGGCACCCGACAGGCAGCCTGCCAGCATTCGCCAGCTACGCATCGGGTGAGCGACGGCGCTGCGATCGGCTGGCAACCAGCACAGCAATACTACCCAGCCCTGCAGTGACAATACCGTCCAATGCGCCAGCAAGCCCGACCAATTTTGCTGCTCGTTAAAGTCGATCAGCGGGCCGAGGTCATCTACGCCCATGATCAGTACAAACAGGGGTAAAGCCCACAACTCGGGCCGGCGCAATGAACGCCAGCTCTGCCAAAGATAAGCGATCACGATTGCCCTCCAGCCAGCAACCCTGCATGCGGCAGACTGGCAGCAGGTATCCGCAAACGTGCCAGCATGCCGTGAGGTTGCACCGCTTCCAATTCCAGCTTGGCGCCAGCGCCATAGAAACTGCCTATCCGCGCCTTGGTATTGGCAAGCCCCATGCCGCTGCCAGCCGTATCGGCGGCGCCGCCAAATCCGGCGCCGTTGTCGCGGACTTCAAGCAACACCTCGCCCGCCTCGTTGCGCTCGGCGCTGATATCGATATGCCCGCCACCGGGCAGCGGCCCCAAGCCATGCTTGATGGCGTTTTCCACCAGGGTGGCCAGTACCAGGGGCGGCAGACGCATCGGCATCAGCGCCGCATCGGCCCGTATGGCAAAGCTGAGGCGAGCGCCCATGCGCATTTGCAAGATGCCCAGATAATTGCGCAGCAGCGCCAGTTCCTGCTCAAGGCTGCTGTCCTGGCCGCGCATGCCGGGCAAGGCGGCACGCAGATAGGCAATCAGGCTGGCCAGCATGGCGCGCCCCTGCTCCGGAGCAGTTTCCAGCAAGCGGCGTGCTGTGGCCAGGGTGTTGAACAGGAAATGCGGCTCGATCTGCGCATTCAAGGCGAGCAAGCTCGCCTCGCTTTGCTGGCGCAGCATGGCCGCCTGCTCAGCACGGGCCGCCTGCAAACGTGCCTGGCTCGCCTGCTGATCCAGCCACACACGCAGCAAAAGGTAGGCGAGGCCGCCAAGCAGGCTGAACAATAAGGCGCGACTGAGGAAATAGCCCCAGTGCGCCGGCTCGGCAGCGTAGCGGGCATGGCGAACGCCGTTTACCAGCAAGACAGGGATCAAACTACCTGCCAGCACGGCTGCGGCACGCCACCGCCACTTGCCGCGGCGCCGTGGGTGCCTGAGTTGCCGCCATGCGAGCCAGGCTTCCACCAGCGAAGCCAACAACAGACTGCAAGCCACTGGCACCATGGACACGACGAACGTCGCGCCTACCATGCTTCGATAACCAGTTCCATCCAGCTTGCCGAGCATCCACGAAGGTATTCGCGAAAGCACATTCAAGCCGGTGAATACCGCCAGTGCCACCAGCACACGCCAGTTGAACACTTCGAAAAATGCCTTTTGCATCAATTGGCGTACCGGAGGATCCGGCAAGTAGGAGCGCATCATGCTTATCCAGGCCGTGGTTTACAGGGGCTTCTTGCTGGCGCGGCGATCTCGCTCGTCCGCCTGGGCCTTGAGCAAAGCTGCCTCGAATTCGCGCGTTGCCGCGTTCTTGCTTGCGGGTTCATCGCCGTCGAGCGCGATGCGCAATCCCTCCAGGGCGCCGATAAAGTCCACCGACATATCCGTGCGGCTCGCCGAGCCGAATGCCGGCCAGTGCCAGTTCCCGCCGCGCAACTCCCGGGTCTTGCAGGCTGCGACATCCATCCAGGGCGAGCCATCCGTCGGTGCGCCCTTGTAGCCTTTATGTCCGCAGTCCTGCACATACTCGCTGACATTGCCGATGGTGTCATGCAAGCCCCAGGCATTGGGCTCGAACATGCCTACCACGCTGGCATAGTCGGCCAGATCATCGCAGGCGGCCACGCCGACATGGTCTTTCGACTCCAATCCATCGAAATCGCGCTTGATGGCCGCTTCAGCAGAACGGTCGGCGATATTGCCATAGCGGCACACTTGCGCGGCTTCCTTGTTCGCATCGTCGCCGAAGAAGAATTTGCTGCGGCTACCGGCGCGAGCCGCGTATTCCCACTCCGCCGCTGTCGGCAGGCGATAATTCTTGCCGGTGGTCCTGGCCAGCCATTGCACATAGGCGTCGGCACCCGCCGCACCAATGCACACAATCGGCTCAAACTCGTTATGGGTGAGTGTGTGCGACTTCCAGCTACCCGCGATCATGTCGAACCATTCCTTACCAGCCATCTGCCCACATTTTTCAGGCGCCATATAGCCAGTCGCTTCAACGAACCGGCGAAATTCACTCACTGTCACCTCGTACTTCGCCAGTTTGAACGGCTTGACAGTGACCTCATGTGCCGGACTGGCGGCGGGTTTCTCATCATTGCCCATGGTGAATTGCCCGCCGGCAATGCTCATCATGGCGGGAATGATGGGCTCGGCTGCGTGAGCCATGCCCAGGCCATATGCAATTGACAGAATCAGCGCAATGTTGCGTTTCATGCGTTTACCCTTGTTGTGGCGGTTCAGGATGGCAAGGCCTTTGCAGACCTTGGTGTGACGCCATTGTTGGTCGCACCCCGCCGGCACCGATAGACCGATGCGATGAATCCGGCTACCGGACGATGAATCCGGAATTGGGGCAGGCGAAGTCAGCGGAGACTTGCCGCCGGGCGGGCGACAATCCCCGCCAGCCTTGGCGCCGCGCAGCAAAGAAGACGGGACGGCTGTTACCATGGGCGCCCCGATGTTTTTCTGCGATTGCGCCGTGCAAACCTCATCCCTGCTGCTTGCCCTTGCCCTGTTGGCGCCCACCACACTCGCCCAAGCCGGCGAATCGATCACCCTGTTCGATGCCGATCGGCAGCGCAGCATCCCGGTGGAGCTGTTCTTTCCCGACAAGCCGCAGCAATGCAGTGTGAAGAGCCCCTGCCCTACCGTACTGCTAAGCGCCGGCTACGGAGGGCAAACCGGCGATTACCGCTTTGTGTGCGCACTATTCAATCGCCGTGGCTATCTGGTCGCCAGTGTCCAGCATCAGCAGCCCGACGATCCGCCCTATGCCACCAGCGGCGACCTGTTCACCTTGCGCATGCCGAACTGGCAGCGTGGCGCACAAAACCTTCGCTATGTGCAGCACAGCCTGAATCAGCGCTATCCGGCCTATGACTGGCGCCAGCCGATCCTGCTTGGCCACTCCAATGGTGGCGATATCTCTGCCCTGCTGCTGCGTGAATCACCGCGCTTTGCCAGCGCCCTGATCACCCTGGACAACCGCCGGGTGCCATTGCCGCGCGATGCCCGGCTGCCACTGCTGTCGATTCGCGCCAGCGATACCGAGGCCGACCCGGGCGTGCTGCCAACACCGCAAGAACAAGCCACGCTCGGACAGCGCATCGTGCGCTTGCAGGAGGGGCGCCACAACGATATGCAAGATGGCGGCAGCGAAGCGCTCAAACAAGACATTGCGCGACTGATCGGCGAATTTCTTGATCGCTTGCCACCGCACGGTTAGGCTCCGTCGACACAACGTCAACAGCGCCAGGGCAGGACGGATGCTGTGGCAGCGAGTTTCGCGCCTCTATGCCTATACTGATCGCTACGTGTAGCGCCACTGTTGCCGGAGTCCGTCGCCGCCCCGGAGGCGCTGCTTGCCGACACTAGCCAGCGCCGCCTCGTCGATCCAGTCAGGGTGAGGAATGGAGTTCTTCGCAAGCGCAGACCAGTTCCAGCAATTGGAAACCGCTGCCGCCAACGGCGCAGCGCGATCGTTTGCGCCATTGTTGTCATTGGCCTGGCAGCTGCGCCAGCGCGATACCGCCCGAGCCTTGAAGCTTGCTGATGAGGTTGCCGCAGCATTGGCCAATGCAGGGCTTAGCGATGCGGAGCGCTGCCGCAGCAGCGCCCGCCTGCAGCTGATCAAGGCGGAAGCCTGCTGGCTGCGCGGGCAAACTGAAAGTGCGCAGGCGCCGCTCGATGCTGCATTCGCCGGCTTTGGCGCCATCGATGATCACACCGGTGTGGGCGATGCCTACTGGCTGGCGGCTTTTCTCGCGCAAAACCAGGGTGCTACCGAGCAACGCGATCGCGCGCTTGCGTCGGCCCTGTCCCACTATGATCTGGCTGGTGAAACCCTGCGCCGCGCTGCTGTACAGGCGCGCATGGTGTTTCATGCCGCATTCCGCGATCCGCTGGCCGCGGCAAAGCAGTGGGAAACACTGGGCACGACTGGTGAGCAGGATCATCCCCTGATACAGGCATGGCGTATGGCTGCACGCGGCGTGATTCACGCCTTGGGCGGCCGCCAGACCGAGGCGGTACGGGCATTTCTGCAGGCGCATGAGGCAGCACTCGCCTGTGGCAATCTGAATCTGGCCGGCAATTGCGCCAATAACGCAGCCGACGCCTTTGCTCAATCCAACGAATTGGCTGCAGCACTGGAATGGAGCGAGCATGGCCTTGCCATCGGCCGGCGCATCGACAATCCCAGCCTGATCGCCGCCGCCTGCTCCTACCTTGGCAACTGCCTGCGCCAGCTTGGGCGGCTCGATGAAGCCAGAGCAAGGCTGAACGAGGCGCTCAGCGTGCTGGTACGCATACCCAACTCGCCATCGCATCTGACCGTTTACAACTATCTGGCCGAGTTAGCGCTCGACGCTGGCGACGACGCCGCCGCGCTATCGTGGTCTAGCCAGTGCGAAATCCGCGCAATCAGCGCCAAGCGGCGAGAACAGCAGACTATCTCGCTGCGCTTGCAGGCCCGCGCTCTCGGACATCTGGGCCAGACCGAGGCGGCACTGGAAAAAGTGAATGCCTCGCTGGCGCTGGGACGCGAATCGGCCAATGCGCAATGGCAGATCGATGCGCTGTGCACCCTGGCCGAATTGCACCGCCAGCATCCGCTGCCAGCGCCAGAAGGCATGACCGCAGCAACGGCTGCCCTGCACTATGCCGAACAGGCGCTGGCCATTGCTGCCAGCCGCCATGATCTGGCCACGCCGCCGCAACTTCTGGAAGACGCCGCAAACGACTACGCACAGCTTGGCCTGCACCAGAACGCGTATGACTTGTTGAAGCTGGCCGGCAAGCTGCGCGAGGACACGCGGCGCAAGGAAGCGATAGCCCGTGCCATGGCAATGCAGGTGCGGCATGAACTGAACCAGGTGCAGGGCGAGATGCTGCGCCAGCGCGAACAAAGTGCGGCGGAAGCCGAGCGGCTGGCACTGCTCGAGCGTACTAACAGCACGCTGGAAGTATTGGGGGTGATCGGTCGCGAAATCACCGGCAAG
>NZ_JAYRLZ010000080.1:6818-16483 GCF_041904975.1 Chitinimonas sp.
CATTTATGAATCGCTATACCGCCATCTGCAAGTGCTGCTGGATGTGTTTTCCTTCTTTATCCTCGCTCCCGATGCCGATTGGCAGAATCAGACGGTGGTCTATGGCATGGAGGATGGGCAGCCGGTCGAGCCGCTTACCCTGCCGTTTCGCGCCGATGGCCCGGGGCGCCGCTGCCTGCAAGAGCGGCGCGCGGTGGTGGTCAATGACAGCCCGGGCAGCGTAGCGCCGATTCCGGGCACGGTGGAGACGCTCAGCATCATGTGCGCGCCGCTGATTGTCGGCGACCGCCTGCAGGGCTTGCTGACAGTACAGTCGCCCAGCGTAATGGCCTATGGCGAGCGGGAACTGGCCATTTTCAAGAGTCTGGTTGCCTATGGCGCCATTGCCCTCGATAACGCCAATACCTATGAGCGACTACAGCTCACCTTGGCCGAATTGCGCAGCAGCAAGGCGCAGCTGGAAGAAATGAGCCTGACCGACCCGCTCACCGGCCTGCGCAACCGGCGCTTTTTGCTCCAGCATCTCGATGCCGATGTGGAACTGACCCAGCGCCACTATGCCAACTGGCTACGTCATCCGGAGCAGGCCGAGCCGGTAGAGATGGGCATGCTGTTCTTTGTGGTGGATATCGATCACTTCAAGGCCGTCAACGATATCCACGGCCATGCGGCTGGCGACCAGGTGCTGGTGGGCATGCGGCAGCGCCTGCAGCAGGTGTTTCGCGCAGCCGATTATCTGGTGCGCTGGGGCGGGGAGGAGTTTCTGATCGTGGCGCGCCAGACGCGCCGCCACGACGCACGCATCATCGCCGAACGGGTGCGCGCGGCGGTAGCCGGCGAAACCTTTGCGCTGGAAGGCAGTGTCGACCTGCCCAAGACCTGCTCGATCGGCTTTGCCAGCTATCCCTTCTTTCCACGGCAAGCTGATGCCCTTTCGTGGGCACAGGTGGTCGAGCTGGCCGACCAGTGCCTATATATGGCGAAACGGGCCGGACGCAACTGCTGGGCCGGCGCGCTGGGCCTCGACACCACGCAAGCACCGCCCGATATCACTACCCTGCTGCAACAACCGCTGCAGGCAGCGCAGTCGGGCTATCTGCAGATCCTGCAGTCTTTTCCTGATGCGTCGGCGCCTGCTACCCCGATCTAGGCACGGCTTACTCGCCCGACTCCCAACCGCCATGGGCGGCATTTTCAAAGCGCGACCAGTGACCGAGGAAGGTCAGTTTGACGATGCCGGTCGGGCCGTTCCGGTGTTTACCGACGATGACTTCAGCCAGGCCCTTGTCGGGTGAATCCGGGTTGTAGTAGTCATCGCGGTACAGGAACATGATCAAGTCGGCATCCTGTTCAATGGCGCCTGATTCACGCAAGTCCGACATCATCGGCCGCTTGTTGGGACGCTGCTCTACCGAGCGCGATAGCTGCGACAGCGCGATGATCGGCACCCGCAATTCCTTGGCCAGGCCCTTGAGCGAGCGGGAAATTTCACCGAGCTCGGTGGCGCGATTCTGGTCACGCCCCGAGCCGCTCATCAGCTGGATATAGTCGAGCACGATCAGGCCAAGCTTGCCATCGTGCTGGCGCGCCAGACGGCGGGCGCGGGCGCGGACTTCCAGTGCGGTCAGCGCCGGCGTCTCATCGATATAGATCGGCGCCTCGCTCAGTTTGCCGGCGGCATAGGTGAGCTTTTGCCAATCATCATCTTCCAGCCGGCCGGTCTTGATCTTGTGCTGATCCAGCCGGCCGACCGAGCCGATCATCCGCATGGCGAGCTGGGCGCCGCCCATTTCCATCGAGAAAATCGCTACCGGCAAGTTGCTATCGATCGCCACGTTTTCCGCGATATTCACCGAAAACGCGGTTTTACCCATCGACGGGCGGCCCGCCACGATGATCAGGTCGCCCGGCTGCATGCCCGAGGTGCGCGCATCCAGGTCGGCAAAGCCGGTCGGCACCCCGGTTACCTCGTCGGGGTTCTCGCGGCTATACAGCTCATCGATGCGGTTGACCACTTCCTTGAGCAGGTCGGGCATGGCCAGAAAGCCCTGCTTGCCGCGCGCCGACTGTTCGGCGATCTCGAATACTTTCGACTCGGCCTCATCCAGGATGGAAGCCGCTTCGCGGCCATTCGGGTTGTAGGCCGCATCGGCGATCTCGGTACCGATGCCGGCCAGCTGGCGCATGATCGAGCGCTCGCGCACGATTTCGCCATAGCGCTTGATATTGGCGGCACTCGGCACATTCTGTGCCAGGCTCGCCAGGTAAGTGAGACCGCCGATAAAGATCAGCTGGTTATGGTTATCAAGCGATTCGGCCACGGTAACCGCATCGGCCGGCCGGCCCGATTCCACCAGGCGCGAGATATGCCGGAAGATGATGCGGTGGTCTTCGCGGTAGAAGTCCGACTCGGTCACCACGTCGGCAATCCGGTCCCAGGCGCCATTCTCGATCAGCAGGCCACCGAGCACCGATTGCTCGGCCTCCACCGAGTGCGGCGGGGTGCGGATCGCCGCCAGCTGCGGGTCATCGCGGTCGTGATCGGCGTTAAAATGGTCGTCGAGATCGTGGTCAAATTGCATATGCGGCTGCCGGCGGTTAGGATGCGCGGCGCCGAGCATGTGCTCCGGCTCGCCGCGAAGCCCGCCATTCTACCAGCCTGCTTACCCTCCCATGCCGCAAGTCCATAAATCCGTATTGCTCGGCCATTCCGCCGGGAAGATGTTCGAGCTGATCGATCGGGTGGAGGACTATCCGCGTTTTCTGCCCTGGTGCGGCGGGACCGAAGTGCATCTACGCGATGCGGAGTGGACCATTGCCACCATCGGCATCGACTATCTGGGCCTGAAAACCGGCTTTACCACCGAGAATCGCAAACAGCCCGGCTTGATCAGCCTGGAACTCAAGGATGGGCCGTTTCGCAGCCTGACGGGGGCCTGGCGCTTTGTTGCACTGGATGAAAGCGCCTGCAAGGTGGCATTCGAGCTGGATTACGAGTTTTCCAGCAAGACGCTGGAAGCCATGATCGGGCCGGTGTTCAGCAAAATCACCGGCAGTTTTGTCGATGCTTTCGTCAAGGAAGCAGACAGGCGCTACGGATGAATACCACCATGCTGACCATCGAAGTGGTGTATGCCAGCGCGAGCGCGCAACAATTGGTGAAGCTGGCGCTGGCCGAGGGCTGTACGGCAGGCGAGGCAATCACCCGATCCGGCCTGTTGGCACGGTTTCCCGAGATCGACCTGGCGCAGCAGCGCATCGGCATTTTCAGCCGCCTGTGCACCCGGGACACCCGGCTACGCGATGGCGACCGGGTAGAAATCTATCGCCCCTTACTGGCCGACCCGAAAGAGTCGCGCCGCGAACGGGTTGCTGCCGTGCGCGCACGTACCGGCAAACTCAAATAAGACCGCGAGCGGCCTTACTGGGCCGCCTGCTCGCACAATCGGTCGCGTTCGCGACGCATGCGTTCGACCTCATCCACCTTCCCTTGCGCCCCGATTACTTGCTCTTCGCCATTTTTGTCGCGCACGCGCAATAGCTCGGCGTCTGCTGCGGTCTGGTGATTCTGGGTAGCGATGCGGCAATTTTCCTCGGCTGCCTTTTTGTCGAACTTGGGTTTGCCGCGATCGCCCTTGGCATCGACTACGTTGGGTGTGCTGGCCGGCGCAGTAAAGCCACCACTGGCGGGCTTTACCTTGATCGCCTGCGCCTTCGCTTCGGGCGGCGGTTGGTCGCTGAACTGGGTCTTGCCATTGGCATCGACCCATTTGTACACCTGCGCCGATGCGCTACCAAGAACAAGCAGCATGGACAGAGTGGCAATACACAGGCGGGCATTCATCATGGGGTTTCCTTCAATTCCAGCGCGGTCAACGGCTCGCCAGCCTGGCCGTCTTCCAGGCGGACATGTTCGATTTCGACAAAGCGTTTGCTGATTTTCTCACTGCTGATCTGCACCTGCTGCGCATCTTCATGCGCTTGGCGGATATGGGTGGCAAGATTCTTCATGCGCTGGTCAAAGCGGCGGAAGTCTTCCGACAATCGTTGCAGCGCCGCCTTGATGATATGCACTTGCTGGCGCGTTTCCACATCCTTGATCACTGCCCGAGCCGTATTGAGCACCGCCATCATGGTAGTGGGCGACACCAGCCATACCCGGCGGCCCATTGCATACTGCACCAGATCGGGATGATAGGCATGGATCTCAGCAAATACTGCCTCGGCCGGGATGAACATCACCGCGCCATCTGCCGTTTCCCCCGGCACGATGTATTTGCTGGAAATGGCATCGATATGGGCGCGGATGTCGGCCTTGAACTGGCGCTGCGCAGCAGTGCGCTCCACCTCCACCAGCTGCGGGCCGAACATGCGGTGATAGTTTTCCAGCGGGAACTTGGCATCCACCGCCACCCGCCCGGTCGGCTCCGGTAGCTCAAGCAGGCAGTCGGCGCGCAGGCCATTTCCCAAGGTGGCCTGGAACTGATAACTATTCGAGGGCAGCACATTGCGCACCAGGCTCTCCAGCTGCACCTCGCCAAATGCGCCGCGCGAGCGCTTGTCGCCGAGCAGTTCCTGCAGGCTGATCACATTGGTGGTCAGTCCATCGATCTTCTTTTGCGCTTCATCGATGGTGGCCAGGCGCGCCATCACGCTGGCAAAGGTTTCATTGGTCTTTTTGAATCCTTCGTCGAGCCGCTCGCTGACCTTGCCGGAAATCTGCTCCAGTCGGGTACTGACCATTTCATTGAGCTGGGCGATGGCCTTGCTCAGTTGATCCGAGGTATTGCTCAGGGTTTTGAGCAGCATCTCCTGCTGCGCCCTGCCCTGCTCGGACAGAACCCGCCCTACCGTTTCCAGCAATTCGCTGCGCAGCAGATCCTGCTTTTGCTGCAAGGTCTGGGCTATGTCAGCCAGCTGGCGCAGCAGCGCCTCCCGGTTATCGGCCAGGGCCTGGCTTTGCGCCAGCTGCATGGCTTGCAAGGCGTTGGTTTGCGCCAGCTGGGCGGCTTGCATGGCGTCTTGCTGGCTGGCGCGCAATTGCTCCAGATTCAGCCGGGTGTCTTTGAGCTCGGCTGCCACGCTGTCTCGCAGACGGTCAAACGACTGGATCACACTGTCGCGCAGGCGATCGCTGCTTTCCAGCATGCCAGTGCGCAGGCGTTCGCCCTGCTGGCCAAAACCCTGGTTCAACACCTCGGCCTGGCGCTGCAGACCGCTATGCAGATCATTGAGCAGCGCACGATGTTTTTCTTCCAGCTGGCCGGTGAGCATTTCCAGCGCATCGCGCTGCAACTGGGCCAATTGCCCGAGCCGGTACACCACCAAAGCGCCAGCCAGCAAAACCACCAGCGCCAGCAAGCCAAACAGGATCTCGATCATGAAACTACCCGCCAAACACAATGGGCGCCGATGATACGCGCAAAGCACCGCCTCACCCAGCCGCCAGCCATCAATTGAACAGCCAGCGCCAGATGAAATAGACCGTCATGCTCGAAGCAATGGCCGCCAGCAAATGCTGGTAACGCCAGGCAATCAGCGCGCTGAGCAAGGCTCCGACCAGCCAGGCATTGCGCCAGTGCAGCCCCCAATAGGCACCATCGGCGGGCAGTAACACCATGGGCACGGTGATGGCAGTCAACACCGCCACCGGCACAAAGCGCAAGGCCTGCCGGATACGTGGTGGAAAACGCAGGCGTTCGCCCAAGGCAAAGAAGGTGTAGCGGATGGCAAAGGTAATCAGCGTCATGCCGCCGATCAGGCCGACTTCGAATAGATTCATGGCTGTGCCTCGCCCTGGGGACCTTCCAGCCATACGCCCACCACCACCCCAGCCACGGCTGCCAGCATCAGGCCCAACTTGTACGGCAGGCTGGCGGCTAGCAAGGCCACCACAGCTGACGCAGCTGCTGCAGCAAGCATCGGCCGCGAGCACAGCATGGGCGCGACAATGCCGGTAAAGGTGGCGGCCATGGCAAATTCCAGCCCGAGTTTATCAATGCCGTGCACCGATCTACCCAACACCACGCCGGCCAGCGTCCACACAAACCAGTTGCCATACATGGCGAGACAGGAACCAAGGAAATACCAGTGTTTATGGCGCGAGCCATCACCGGCAGCGTAGCGCTGCTGCACCACCGCAAAGCTCTCGTCAGTAAGCCAGAACGCCAGCGGCGCCCGCCAGCGATGCGGCAAATGGGCGACATGGGGCAGCAAGGTGGCCGAATACAAGGCATGACGCAGATTGACCACCAGGGTGGTCAGCATGATGACCACCAAGCTGGCACCGCCCGACACCAAGGTGAGCGCAATGAATTGCGAGGAGCCGGCAAATACCAGTAGCGACATGGCCAGGGTAGCACCGACCGACAGACCGGACGGCCCGGCCAGTGTGCCAAAGATCAGGCCAAACGGTGCGGCACCCAGCAGCATGGGCAAGGTATCGCGCGCGCCGCGCCAGCATTCCTCAGCGGGTGTAGGGGACTCATGCATCAGGCGTACTGGACCCAAGCCATGCACTGACCGCTCAACCGCCCAGACTGAACGGCCCACCTACTTCCAGCGCCTTCTGGTAGGCCGGCCGCGCCCGGATGCGCTTGAGATAGTCCAGCAGATGCGGCCGCGTTGCATCGAGCCGGCCGCGCATATCGGCCGCTTCGATCGGAAAGCTCATCTGGATATCGGCGGCGCTGAACTGCTCGCCGGCAAACCAGGGCTGCTTGGCCAATTCGGCATCCATATAGTCCAGATGCAGCTTCAACTGCGGCTCGATAAATGCTTGTTCGACCTTGTGGGCAATGCCATGGGCAATCGGCTTGATAAAGAACGGCATGGGTGCCGCGCGCACCTTGGAAAACACCAGGCTCAGCAGCAGAGGCGGCATGGCCGAGCCCTCGGCGTAATGCATCCAGTAGCGATAGCGCAGGCGCTCGGGGCTGCCAGCCGCCGGCTGCAAGCGGCCACCGCCGTACTGCTCGACCAGATATTCAAGAATGGCGCCCGATTCCGCGACTGTATTCTCGCCATCGGTAATGACCGGTGATTTGCCAAGCGGATGCACCGCCTTCAATTCGGCTGGCGCCAGCATGGTCGCCGCATCACGCTGATAGCGCTTTACTTCGTAGGGCAGGCCCAACTCCTCCAGCAGCCACAGTACCCGCTGCGAGCGCGAATTGTTCAAGTGATGAAGCGTAATCATGGCAGGCCCTCGTCCAGGCAAATTGATTCAACAGCAGCGCGCAGGTTTGGCGCGCTGCCAATCAGGCAAGCACTTCGACCGTATCACCCAGCTGGATTCGCCCTTGATTGAGGGCGATCAGATTGATGCCAAAGCGTGTGCCATCGTCAAAGCGTCGATAGCCGGCCAGCGTCAGCAAGGGCTGGCGATCGGGCGCGGGCACGGCGCTATCGGGGTCGATGGTGATAAAGATGCAGCGGGTGCAAGGTTTGACATGCTCGAATTCCACCTCGCCGATGCGGATGCGTTGCCAAGTATCTTCTTCAAACGCCACAGCGGTATCCACCAGCAAATTGCTGCGGAACTGGCGAATGCCGACCGGCTGGGCCAGTCGACTATTCAGGTCGTCGAGCGAAGCGCGGCCAACCAGCAGCAAGGGGTAGCCATCGGCAAAACCCACCGGTATCGACGGCGCCCGCTTGGCCCGGCGGCTGGTATTGGCATCGGTATACAGCAGGCGGCAATGGCTGCCGAGATAGTTGGAGAACCAGAAGTCCGCCTCATCGCTTCCAGCCCGTGCCTGGAAGGCATTGCCCCATACCTCGGCCGGCACACCATCGCGCATCTGCGCATGCTCAACCCGCAAGGGCTGCATGCCCGGCGCGGAAAAAGTCGCGCCAGCGTCATCTGCCGCCACCTCGATCAGAACCAGACGCGGGTGCTGGCGACCGGTGAGGAATTTGCCCTGTTCGTCGGCCAACATCCAGCGCCGGTCATGCTCGATGCCCAGCGCATCAATGCGTGCCGACTGCAAAAGATTGCCGCGACAGGATTTCAGCGGGTGGCTATAGAGTTCGGTTAAACGCATCAAGGGCTCCACTGCAGTCACGGCCCGGCAGTCTGCCTGCTGGAGCCACGCCGGGCAAGAGCCCCTGCGGTCATTGTCGATGTTCAGCCCGAGGCAAGGAGCGTGGAGGCGGCCCGATCAGCCAAGCTGCTGCCGCTTGTCCCGCTCGATCAAGGCATAGGCTGAGTGATTGTGGATGGACTCGAAGTTTTCGGTTTCCACCACATAGGCCTCGATACGGGCATCGGCATCGAGCCGCGCTGCCACATCGCGCACCATGT
This sequence comes from Chitinimonas sp., assembly GCF_041904975.1. NCBI lineage: Bacteria > Pseudomonadati > Pseudomonadota > Betaproteobacteria > Neisseriales > Chitinibacteraceae > Chitinimonas > Chitinimonas sp. Next base: position 15,124 of record NZ_JAYRLZ010000080.1, read on the forward strand.
CTTCGACGAATTTCGGGTTCTCGTAAGCGCGCTCGGTGATGTATTTCTCGTCGGTGCGCTTGAGCAGGCCGAACACCTCGCAGGATGCCTCATCCTCGGCCACCCGGATCAAATCCTCGATCCACACATCGCCAGTGGTTTCGGCGGTGATGGTGACGTGGGAGCGCTGGTTGTGGGCGCCATACTGGGAAATCTCTTTCGAGCACGGGCACAGGCTGGTGGCAGCCACCACCACCTTGAGCTTCTGGGTGAAACGGCCTTGCTTGATTTCACCGATCAAGGTGACGTCGTAATCCATCAGGCTTTGCACACCCGAAACCGGCGCTGTCTTGTTCACAAAATACGGGAAACGCATTTCCACATACCCGGCATCCGCTTCCAGGGTGCTGACCATCTCGCGCAGCATGGCCTCGAACGAGTGCACCGATACCGCCTCGTTGCGCTCGTTCAAGATCTTCACAAAGCGCGACATATGGGTGCCCTTGTACTGCTGCGGCAAGAACACATACATATCGAAAGTGGCAACGGTCTGCTGTACGCCCTGAGTCTTGTCCGACACCTTCACCGGATGCCGGATCGATTTGATACCGACCTTGTTGATGGCGATATTGCGGGTGTCGAGCGAGCCTTGCACATCGGCGATGGCGGCGGGAGTGTGAGGGGCGTTCATGGTTGGGTCCTGTTGCATATCGGGGCCATTTTCCTGGAATGCTTGCAAAATCGCGGACGGCGCGGGCCAGGCATTGCCCGATGCTGCTTGCCAGCAAATCCTGCAGATAGTCTGTCGCAGCTCGGGCAATACCCGAGTGTTCTTATCAACAATTGGGGGCAAGTCTAGCCGATTCAAGCCAGGCGACTTATTGAATCTGCCAATCGGGCTGATAGCGCGGGAGCCTTGGCCTGGGCGCAGTCACGGCAACAAGTCCGCAATGGGCGATCAGGATCGCCACATGGACTTTCGGTATCCATCGGGCAGTGAAACACGGCATAGCCGTCCCGCCACTGCTTCCTGCAGTTCGCACCGTTGCAGGCCGGCGCAGCATGCACCCGCCTTCATCCAGCGATGCCCGCCACGCGTCAAGCCGCCAGCGCTGTCAATTTATTGCGAATTGCCTGCTCGATGCCGGCCGCATCCAGCCCGCACTCAGCCAGCAATACGGCCGGGTCGCCATGGTCAACATAGCGGTCCGGCAGACCAAGCTGCAGCACGGGTTTCGCCATGCCAGCTGCCGCTAGCGCTTCCAGCACCGCACTACCGGCACCACCCATGATGGCGTTTTCTTCTACCGTCACGATCAATTCATGCTCAGCCGCCAGTTGCTTGACCAAGTCGGCGTCAAGCGGCTTGACCCAGCGCATA
>NZ_JAYRLZ010000081.1:0-16407 GCF_041904975.1 Chitinimonas sp.
GTGGCTTCCATAGCCAAGCTGCCCAGCTATCGCGCCATCCCAAGGGAGCCAATCATGTATAGCGAAGAAACACTGCAAGCCCGCGCCGAAGCCGCTGCCGATGCAAAGCTGGGCTTTTATCTGCATGCCGCAAGCTATGTCTGCATCAGCATGTTCTTGCTCGCGCTCAATTTCTGGCTGTCCGGCCGGATCAACTGGGCATTCTGGCCGTTGCTCGGCATGGGTTTCGGCCTGGCCAGCCATGGCGCCAAGGTATGGCTGCGCGACGGTACGCTGCGCGAGCACCTGCTTGCCAAGGAACTGGATGCACTGCGCCGTTGCAAGCACTGATCCTTGCGCCAGCCTGTCCGCACTGCAATACGATACGATTGCGCCATGAGCCAAGCCGACCCCAGTATCCGATCCGATCAAACCCATGATGTGGGCCGCTGGCACCCGCTGGAGCTGATTCCTTACTTCCGCCATCGCTGGCAGCCCGGCCTGGTTCGCGACCTGATCTATACGTTTGTATGGAACAACCTGTTTGGTGTGTGTTTCTTCATCACCACCCAGACCTTTGCCCCCACGCCCAATATCAGCCGTCCCAGCGTATTCCTGCATCTGATCTGGGCCCAGTTTGTCGTTACCCAAACCGTCGGCTACTCGATTCATACCTTGCTGGAAATCGGCGACCGCCTGGGCGGGCGCTGGATTCGCGCGACCCAGCCGTGGATTCGAAGCTTGTACTTCATGATCGTACCGGTGCTGGGCCTGTACATCGGCTACTGGATCGGCTTTGGCCTGCTCGACCTGCAAGCGACGCGCGCCTATGTATTCAGCAGCAAAGGCGCGTGGAGCATCACGCTGTTTGCCCTGATGCTGGCCGCCATCCTGGCAGTGGCCTTCTACTCGCATCAGCGACAGGCCGAAACCGAAGCCGAGCTGTCGGCCGAACGGCAACGCACGCTCGACGCCGAGCGCCGTGCACTGGAATCACAACTGCGCATGCTGCAGGCACAGATAGAACCGCATTTTCTCTACAACACCCTGGCCAATGCAGTCGGCCTGATCGGCCCGGCCCCCGACAAGGCACGGCTTCTCTTGGAGCGCTTGATCGAATACCTGCGTGCCTCGCTCACCGCCAGCCGCGAAGCGAACACTGAGCTTGGCCGGGAATTCGCCACCTTGGGCGCCTATCTCGACCTGATGCAGGTACGCATGGGCCACCGCCTCACGTTTCAGATCGAACTACCGGCCGAGCTGCATAGCATTACCTTACCGCCCATGCTGCTGCAACCACTGGTAGAAAACGCCATTCAGCACGGACTGGAGCCGAAGATCGAAGGCGGTGAAATCCGCATCAGCGCACGGCGCGATCACGATATGCTGGAAATCAGCGTCGCCGACAGCGGCATCGGCATCCAGCCCAAACGCTCGCACCGGACAGGCTCCGGCGTAGGCCTGAGCAATCTGCGCGAGCGCCTGTCCACCTTGTATGAGGGCAAGGCCAGCCTGTCGCTGCTGGAAAACACCCCATCCGGCCTGCGGGTAACGCTTAGACTGCCGCTGGCGAGCGCCCCCCTGCGCCAACCGATACCCGATACCACCTCACCGTCACCAGCCATTCCGCTGTCCAACACCTGATACCCATGCCAACCGCCCTGATTGCCGACGACGAAATTGCCCTGGCCGAATTCCTGAAAAGCGAACTGGCCGAGTTATGGCCCGAGCTCAAGATCGTAAGCCTGGTCCATAACGGTGTGGACGCGCTGCGCGACATCGACGAGCTGGCGCCCGACATCGCCTTTCTCGATATCCGCATGCCGGGCCTGAGCGGGCTGGATGTGGCCGGCAAGCTGCTCGATAGCGCTACCGCCCCCAGCTTTGTGTTTGTCACCGCCTACGACCAATATGCACTTGATGCCTTCGAGCGCGAAGCGCTCGACTATCTGCTCAAGCCCCCCAGCCGCGATCGCCTTGGCCGCACCATCGAAAAGCTCAAGCGCCAACTGGCCGAGCCAGCGCCCGCCGCGCCGCTACCGGCCGCGCTATTACAGCAGCTGAGCGGCCTGTTGAAACAGGCCCCGCAAGTGGCGCGGCTGGACTGGATACGCGCAGCCCATGGCGGCGAAACCCGGCTGATTCCGATCGATGAAGTGATTTATTTCGAAGCGCGGGACAAATATGTGAGCGTATTCACCGCCGATGGCGAATCACTGATCCGCACGCCACTGAAAGAGCTGGCCGATGGCCTCGACCCGGAGCGCTTCTGGCAGATCCATCGTGGCACCATCGTCGCCGCCCGCCAGATTGCCGGCACCACCCGCGATTTTCGTGGCCGCACCATGGTGAAACTGCGCCAGCGCAGCGAACAGCTGGTGGTAAGCCGCGCCTATCTGCATTTGTTCAAGCAGATGTAGGCCATCTGCGCTGACGCCGCACACGCAGCGGCGCCAGGGACCCCAAGTCATTCTTGTTGCAGCCCAGCCCTGCTTGCGGAGCGGCTACCCCAGGCTCGCCCGGACACCCTCTAGCGCTTGCAATCACCCGACGCCACGCGAGCACTGGCCAGCTCGATGCGTTCGGTATCGCGCACTCGCAAAACAACGGTGAAGCCAGCAGCCATCAGTCGGCGCGCATCACTATCCACACACAAGCTAGTGAGGGCAAATTTCTGAAATTCAGCGTTCAGCTCGGGCTTATCACTACTGGCAACCGCCGACACCATGGCCGTGTAGTCAAAGTAGACCTGGGATTCTTCCACCGTCACCTTGTCCCATCGCGTGTCCTTGTCCACCATCTTGGGCAGCGTCTTGTTAATCTCTTCTGCCTCTTTGATCGCTTGCTTGGCGCTTGCCTCGGGCGACACGGCAAAGCCCTTGTTCATGCAGGTACGCACAGCAGCGGCCACCAACAAGGCGAGCAGGATACCCACTATCCGGTTCATTTTTCTCAATTTCCCTTTAATTTTTGACTGCAGATCGCCCGCCGCAAGGCCGCGAACCGGAAACCCAATTGGAATGCACCACCAGCTTGCCAGAAGAGCCGATCACGATATCCAGTATGAAATGACTGGATTTAATCAGGCGCAGCTTCCTTGCTTCTAGGGCGAAAGCAAATGGAAACACAACTGAGAGTCAGATCATGACCTAGCAGTATGGCGTGCAAAGACGCACGCTTAGCTCGGTAGATTCCACGCGGGCCGGACCATATCACACCGCCAATATGGGCGTCGACTAGGCGGACGAACTACGATTTAACCTGATGCGTTACCGAATCACGGGTGGCATAGGCCGCTCCGACTCGCCGGACACTGGTACCTGCCACCTCCAGGCATGTGTGGCGCGCTACTTCGCCATAAGCTTTTGATGGCCCGTCATGCCACATTGATCGCCACATTAGTACAGACGCGACCGGCGAGTAGGCTGAGATGGTGATTGATACGTTTCAAACCGAACAGGCAGCTTAAAGACGCGTGCCACATTCACGAAGCTTGTACTACGCTTGCGAGAGCTCCACGCCAAGTTGATGCGGAAACACAGCGCCAGCTACTGCCATACTTTGCGAACAGAAGACTCAATTGTTGCGTTACCGTTGCAATTGCGCAAAACCCGGCATCGCAGTTACATCTTTTCACATAAACATCAATCAGTTACAATCCATCTCTCAACAAAACTGCAACGTCAGTCTTTCGACAAATGCAGAAAAATAGCGTAATACATAAAGCAGTGCTCTTACAAAGGAGTTAGGAATCATGAGTTCAGATCTCGCCTTGCAGCTGGCCGGCCAGTTGCTGTGGAACGCCTTGCTGATTTGCGCCCCCCTGCTGATTGCCACCCTGGCGGTGAGCCTGTTGGTGAGCGTGTTGCAAGTAGTCACCCAGGTGCAGGACATGTCCCTGACCTTTATCCCCAAACTGCTCACCACCGTTATCGCCCTTGCCGTATTCGGGCCATGGATGTTGCGCAAGCTGCTGCTGGTATCCAGCAAGCTGATTGCTGACATTCCCGCCTACTTCTGATCGGTGCTTCATCATGCACGTCGATGCCAGCCTGAGCTGGCTAGTTGCCGTATTGCTATGCGCCTTGCGCCTTGGTGCCCTGCTGCTGATGAGCCCGCTGCTGATGGCAGCCGGCTTGCCGGCACGCATCAAGGTCTTGCTGACGCTTGCTTTGGCGACCTGCCTGGTGTCGGGCCTGCATTTGCAGCCGACGCAGATGCCGACCGACCTGCCGCCTCTGCTTGCCGCTGCTGTCAGCGAGCTGTTGCTCGGCGCCTTGCTCGCTTTCGGTGTGTTTGCCGCCTTTGCCGCCTTCTCGTTTGCCGGCAACCTGCTCGATATCCAGATCGGCTTCAATATCGCCAATCTGTACGACCCGATCACCCACAGCCACGCCCCGCTGATTGCCACCTTGCTCAGTTTCACCGCCGTCATGGTGTTCTACCTGAGCGATGTCCATCACCTGCTGCTGCGTGGTTTCGCCTATTCGCTGCAGCGCCTGCCGCTCGGCCAGTTTCTTTCCTTACCCTCACCCGCGCTGCTAGTTAGCCAGTTCGGCAAGGTATTCGGATTTGGCCTGCTGATTGCCGCCCCGCTGCTGTTCTGCCTGTTTCTGGTGGAAATCGGCCTGGCGGTGCTGTCGCGCAATCTGCCGCAGATGAATCTGTTCATGTTGAGCCCGCCGATCAAGATCGCGATTGGTCTTGCCCTGCTGGCCTTCTCGATGCCGCATATGGCCCCGCTGTTCAAACGGGTATTCGACAGCCTGTTTGGTTTCTGGGAGGCGGTGCTACATGGCTGAGGACGGACAGGAACGCAATGAAGACGCCACGCCGCACAAGCTGCGCGAAGCGCAAAAGCGCGGTCAGGTCGCCAAGAGCCAGGAGGTCAACGTCGCCGCCGTGCTGGCGGTGCTGGTGGCGGCCTGCTATGCCGTCCTGCCCGGTATGGCGCGCCATCAGGCCCAGCTTGCCCAGGCACTGTTCAGTCGGGCCGGCCACACCGACTGGTCGGAAGCCGGCATGCTGCACCGCCTGCAGCAGCTATTGAACGACAGCCTGGCTAGCCTGGCGCCGCTACTGATCGCCATTGCCGGCGCGGTGATCATCGCCAATATCGCCCAGACCGGTGCCGTATTCAGCGCCGAGCCGCTCAAGCCCGACTTCACCAAGCTCAATCCCAGCAATGGCCTGCAAAGGCTGTTCTCGCTGCGCCTGCTGTATGAGGCCTTGCGTAGCCTGCTCAAATTGACTGCGCTGGGCCTGGTGCTATGGAGCGCTATCCACCATCTGCTACCCGACCTGTTCAGCCTCAGCCAGCGCGACGCCCATGCGCAGGCAGCCGGTGCGCTGAGCCTGGTCGGCCCCTTGCTGTTCAAGCTCTTGCTGGTAGCGCTGTTGATTGCCCTGCTGGATCTTGCCTATACGCGCTGGGATTTCGCCAAAAAAATGCGCATGAGCCGGCGCGATATCGAGGACGAGCACAAGCAGCGCGAAGGCGACCCACGCATCCGCAGCCGGCTGCGCCAGCTTCGCAATGAGATGCTCAAGCAAAGCCAATCGATGCGCCGGGTGCCGGAAGCGGATGTGTTGATCACCAACCCCACCCATATTGCCATTGCACTGAGCTATCGCCATGGCGAGATGCCGGCGCCCAAGCTGCTGGCCAAGGGTGCTGGTGGTCTTGCTGCCAAGATGCGCAGTGTGGCGCGCAGCCACCATATCCCGGTGGTAGAAAACCCGCCGCTGGCGCGTGAGCTGTACAAACGCCTCGGTACTGATCAATACCTGCCGGAAGACCTCTACCCGCGCGTCGCCCGCATCCTGATCTGGGTCTATGCCATGCGCCGGGCCCGCCAGCAGGTGGCCGCATGATCGCCGCCCTTCGCCGCATCCTCGGCCAGCAGGCCGACATCACCCTGGTGCTGCTGGTGGTCGGGGTGCTGGTCTTGCTGTTCGCGCCGATTCCGGCGGCGCTGCTGGACTTTCTGATCATCACCAATATCAGCTTTGCCCTGCTGATCCTGCTGCTGACCTTTTACATGGCCAAGCCGGTGGAATTCTCCACCTTTCCGTCCATGTTGCTGGTCGCCACCCTGTTCCGGCTGGCGCTGAACATCTCGGCCACCCGTTTGATCCTGCGCGATGGCGATGCCGGCCATGTCATCGGCGCCATCGGTGCCTATGTGATCGGCGGCAACTATGTGATCGGCCTGATCGTGTTTCTGATCCTGGTGGTGGTGCAGTTCGTGGTGGTGACCAGCGGTGCGCAGCGGGTATCGGAAGTGGCGGCGCGCTTTACCCTCGACAGCATGCCCGGCCAGCAGATGAGTATCGATGCCGACCTCAATATGGGCTTTATCGATCAGGAAGAAGCGCAGCGTCGCCGCAAGAATCTGAGCAAGGAAGCGGCGTTTTATGGCGCGATGGATGGCGCCAGCAAGTTCGTCAAAGGCGATGCCATTGCCGGCATCATCATCATGCTGATCAATAGCGTGGCCGGCCTCGTTATCGGTGTGATGCAGATGGGCATGCGCTGGGATCAGGCCTTGCAGACCTATACCCTCTTGACCATCGGCGACGGCATCGTCACCCAGGTGCCGGCCCTGGTGATCTCGGTCGGCACCGGCCTGATCGTTACCCGCTCCGGCTCGGACGATAATCTCGGCGCCGCCGCATTCCGGCAGATCACCTCCTTCCCCAAGGCGATGCTGCTGGTGGTGGTCGCCCTGCTCGGCCTGTCCTGCCTGCCCGGCATACCGCTTTGGCCGGCGCTTATCCTGTCGCTGCTCTATGGCAGTGTCGCCCTGATCAAGCGTAGCGGTGCCATGACGGCCAGCGAACCAGCCGATGACGCCACTGCGGCCGGCCCGGCCAACGCAGCCAAGGATGGCTTGCAGCCGCTGGAGCCAGTCGAAGTACAGCTGGCGCCCAATCTGGTGTCGCTGGTGGAAGGCGAGCATGCGCTGTTCATGGAACGGGTGGCGGCGTTTCGCCAGCAATATGCGCAGGAGTCCGGCCTGGTGCTGCCAGCGGTGAGCTTCCGGGATGGCGCCAAGCTCACCAGCAATGGCTATGAAATCCTGGTATTCGGCGCCAGCGTCGCCCGTGGTGAATTGCAGCGCGACAAGCTGCTGGCGATCAAGTCCAGCCCGGATGCGCCGCCCGTGAGCGGCATCGACACCCGCGAACCCAGCTTCGGCCTGCCGGCCGTGTGGATTGATGAGGCCCAGCGCGAAGCCGCCGCCGGCCACTACACCCTGGTCGACCCCGGCACGGTGCTGATGACCCATCTATGTGAAGTGCTGCGCCAGCAGTCAGCCAATCTGCTGACCCGCCAGGAAACCGAGCGCCTGCTGCGCCGGGTGCGCGAAACCCAACCCGGCCTGGTAGAGGAAATCGTCCCCACCGTGCTGGCGGTCGGCGATATCCAGCGCGTGCTGCAAAACCTGCTCAAGGAAAAAGTGTCGCTGCGCAATTTCGACGCCATCGTCGAAACCCTGGTCGATCACGCCAAGCTCAGCAAGGACCCGGCCTACCTCACCGAAATGGTCAGACAACGTCTGGGCCCGCTGATCTGCCAGGCGCTGACCCGCGCCAATGTGCTGCAGGTGCTGACCCTGGAGCCCGGCATCGAGCAGAACCTGCTGCATAGCGTGCGCAGCGCCGAAGCCGGTGCACCGCTGATCATCGAACCCAAGCTGGCCGAGCAGCTGATCTCCCGCGCTGCCCAGCTGGCCGACACCATGCAGCGCAGCAGCCTGCTGCCGGTGCTGCTGTGCGCACCCGAATTGCGCCGCCACCTGCGCGCCCTGTCCGAGCGCATGGTGCCGAACCTGCGCGTGCTATCGCTGGCCGAGATACCCAATACGGTCGAGCTGCGCGCCTTTGGCAGCCTGTCACTCGACACCCCGACCACCGTCTGAGCCCGAAGCCACACCATGAGCACTGCCTTTACCGCCGCCATCCACAGCATGCACAACGATCTGCAGCGCATGGACATCATCAGCCAGAACCTGGTGAATCTGACCACGCCTGGCTACAAGCGCGGCATTGCCCGCAGCTTTGGCGAAGTCATGCTGGCGGCTGACTCGCAGACCAGTAGTGACCACCACATCGCCCACACCTTGCCCAGCATCAGCAGCGTGGTTGATCTGAGCGAAGGCGCGGTGCGCCAGACCGGCCAGCCATGGGATATGGCCATCGTAGGCGAAGGCTATTTCGAGCTGGCGACGCCGGCCGGGCTTGCCTATAGCCGCGCCGGCAACTTCCACCTCGATGCCGAAGGCCGGCTGGTCAATGAAGCGGGCTTTGCCGTGCAAGGCATGGCCGGCGAATTGCGCCTCAATGATGGCAAAGCACAGATCAGCGCCGATGGCCGGATCAGCCAGGGCGAAAACCCGGTCGGCCAGATTCGACTGGTGCGCTTTGCCGAGCCCCATGCCCTGCAGAAAAACCCGCTGGGCCTGCTCAGCCCCGCCGCCGGCAACAACGCCATCGAGGTCACGCCGCAGCTACAGGTCGGCGCGCTGGAAAGCACCAATGTGGTACCGGCCCGCGACATGGTGGCGATGCTGGAAACCACCCGCCACTTCGAAGCGGCGCAGAAGCTGTTCCAGGGCTACGACGAGATGCTCGGCACCGCCATCCAGAAACTGGGCGAGTTCTGAGCCAACCCGGCAGGCGCCTGCGCCCACCGCAATTTGACCGATCAGCAAGAAACTCAACGACCATGAATGACGCACTCTATATCGCCGCCACCGGCATGCAGGCGCAGCAGCAGAGCCTGGATAACGTGGCCAACAATCTGGCCAACGTCAGCACGCCGGCCTTCAAAAAAGGTCGGGTCAATTTCCAGGAAATGATGCAGTTGCAGGCCCGCCCGCATGGCGAGGCAGCGGCGCATGCGGCCGGAATCGGCATTAGCGTCAGCAGCGTGCTGCGCGACTTCAGTGCCGGCCAGCTGAGCCAGACCGGCAATGCCATGGATCTTGCCATCAATGGCGCCGGTTTTATCGAGCTGAGCCTGCCCGATGGCAGCCGTGGCTATAGCCGTGGCGGCAGCCTGCAAGTTGGCGAGGACGGCTTTCTCAGCACGCTGGATGGACTACCGCTCAAGCCGGCCATTCATATCCCTGCCGGCAGCAGCAAGCTCAGCATCGCCGCCGATGGCAAGGTGAGCGTGCACACCGCCCAGTCCGGGCTGCTGGAAATCGGCCAGATCGAGCTGGTCAACTTTGCCAATGCCTCCGGCCTGCATCCGCATAGCAAGGGCATCTACACGCCGACCGAAGCGTCTGGCCAGGCCATTTACGGCAGGCCGGGCAGCGCCGGCCTGGGCGAATTGGTACAGGGCTCGCTGGAAGGCGCCAATGTGTCGCTGGTCGATGAGATGGTCAGCCTGATGATGGCGCAACGCGCCTATGAGCTCAGCTCCAAGGTGATCCAGACCTCGGATGAATTGATGTCGCTGACTAATAACCTGCGGCGGTAAATGGCGTATGCGCAGGCAGATCGTGCTCACCCTTATCGCCTTTATGCTGGCCAGCGCCCATGCGGCTAGCGAACTGATACTCAAGCCGCAGGCAGTGATCGCCGGCGCGCGGGTGCGGCTGGGCGATGTGAGTGAGCTGCGCGGCATTGCACCCAATCAAGCCGAAACACTTGCCGCATTCGATCTGGGCCCGGCGCCGCTGCCCGGCTACACCGACCGCTACAGCCGCACCGAATTGGCCCGCCGTCTGCGCAGTGCCGGCCTCGCCAGCGATGCGCATTGGCAGGGCGCTGAACAGGTGCTGGTCGAGCGTCGCACGCAAACCGTGACGAGCAGCACCCTGATTCAGGCCGCTAGCGAGTATTTGCGCAGCCAGCTGGCAGCCGATGGCGACGCGGTAGTGCTGCCAGCCGCCAGCGCTACGCCCGATCTGCAGGTCGCTAGCGGGCAATTAAGCCTGCGGCCACGGCCACTGAGCGCTCCCAGTGCCCGGCAGGTGCAGATCGATCTACTGGTAGACGGCCAATTCCAGCGCAGCGCGCGGCTGGCCTTCACCGTGCACGGCTCCCGCACGGTGCTGGTAGCACGTCGCGACCTGCCTGCCGGCACCCAGCCTGATTGCGCCGATGTGGAACCGCAGCTGCGCGATATCGCCAGCCTCGATGCCCCACCGCTGGCCGCCGATTGCCAGACCATCCACGGCCAGCTGCGCCATCCGCTGCCGGCTGGCGCGCCGCTATTGCACGCCCAGCTGGTCCAGCCCAAGCCGGTGCGCCAGGGCGAGGAAGTCCGGCTGCGCCTGGCGCAAGGCGGCATCGTGCTGGAATCGCGCGCTATCGCCCTGGCCGATGGCGAAATCGGCGAGCGCATCGCAGTACGGCCCACCCAGGGCAAGGCAACGGTGTTGGCGCGGGTAGCCGCCACCGCTCAAGTAGAGATGGACGAAAAATGAAGCACCGATTGACCGTGCTGCTGATCACATTGGCTGGCCTTGCCACGCCACTGGCAGCAGAGAGCCTGTATGACGAACACAGCTTCCGGCCGCTAGCCGCCGACAAGCGCGCCCACCTGCCCGGTGATTCCCTGACCGTGCTGATTTACGAAAACGCCAGCGCCACCACCTCGGTCGGCACCAATATGAACCGCAAGAACAATGTGGCGGTGCAAGGCGCCGTCGATGAGCGCCAGCATGGCGCCAGTGTCGGTCTCAACAACCAGTTCGATGGCGGTGGCAGCAGTCAGCGCACCGGCAAACTGCTGGCACAGATGACCGTCTCGGTCGACAAGGTCGCTGCCAATGGCGAGCTGTGGATCAGCGGCGAGCAGCTGCTGGAAATCAATGCCGACAAGCAAAAGATCCGCGTTGAAGGCCGCGTAAGGCCACTTGATATCTCCGACAGCAACACGGTGTTCTCCTACCGGATTGCCGATGCGCGCATCAGCTATCTCGGCGATGGCGATCTGGCGGCGCGGCAGCGGCCGGGCTTTTGGTCAAAGCTGTTTGTGTGGGCGGGGTTCTGATGAAACACCTGCTCAACTGCTTGCTGGCGCTCACCGTGTTGTACTCCCCTTTGACGCAGGCCGAAGTGGTCCGCCTCAAGGACATCGGCAAGTTCGCCGGCTGGCGCGACAACCCGCTGGTGGGCTATGGCCTGGTGACGGGTCTCGCCAATACCGGCGATTCACCCAATAACAAGGCCACGCGCCAGTCGATCGCCAATGTGCTGTCGCAGTTCGATGTAGCGGTACAGCCCGACGATGTGCTGAGCCGCAATGCTGCCGCCGTGATGGTGTCGGCCACCTTGCCGCCCACCGCCCATGAAGGCGACACCCTGGACGTTACCGTCACCTCGATCGGCGATGCGCGCAGCCTGGCCGGTGGCAGCCTGCTGCTCGCCCCGCTGAAGGGCCCGAATGGCAAGGTGTATGCGCTGGCACAGGGTGCCCTGTCGGTCGGTGGCTATAAATACGAGCTCAACGGCAGCATCGCCCAGAAAAATCACCCTACCGTCGGCGCCATACCGGGCGGCGCCACCGTGGAAGTGGGCGTGCAGGCCAAGCTCTTGGCCGCCGACAACAGCCTGCTGTTCACCCTGAGCGACGCCGACTTCACCACCGCCGCACGGGTGGCGGCCGCCATCAATGCCGAGTTCGGCCACACGCTGGCCGAGCCGCGCGATGCCGAAGGCATCCGTATCCAGCTGCCGAGCAATACCCGCCTGGTTGACTTGCTTGCCCGCGTCGAAAAGCTGCGGGTCGAGCCCGATCACCGTGCCCGCGTGGTGGTGGATGAGCGTACCGGCACCGTGGTATCGGGCGGCGATGTGCGCATCGCCAAGGTGGTGATCTCGCACGGCGATCTGAAGATCTCCATCGTCACCGACAACAGCGTGTCGCAACCGATCCTGGTGCGGCAGACCGGGCCGGGCGTGCGCACCGAGACGGTGGCCAACTCCAGCGTGACCGTCAGCGAGCGCGACGAGACTGGCCTCGTCAGCGCCTCCACCAACACGGTGGCCGATCTGATCCAGGCACTGACCCGGCTCAAGACCCATACCCGCGACATCATTTCCATTCTGCGCGCGGTCAAGGCCGCCGGCGCCCTGCATGCCGAGCTGCTGATCCAGTAGCGCCCAGGCACCCAAGCAAGAGACTGCAACCATGATGATTAGCCAAACCGACGCCATCACCCATCAGCTGGTCGCACTGGCCCTCGATGCTGCCAGCCTGCGCCATCAGGCGATTGCTCACAATATCGCCAATGCCCATACCGCCGGCTTTGCACCAGCGCGGGTGGATTTTGAAGACCAGCTCGCGACCGTGCGGGCCGCCCTAAGCGAAGGGCGCCGCCTGCAGCCGGCGATGCTGCAGGGCGTGCATGCCCAGCTCAGCCATGGCCTGCCGCAGGCTGGCGAAGATCGCTCCGGAGAGCTCGATAGCCAGATCGCCGAGCTCGCGCAAAACACCGTGCAATACCAGGCCTTGCTCAAGGCGCTGGGCAAGCAGATGGCGATTCTGAGCGCGGCGGTGAATGAAGGAAAACGCTAGTGGCTGGCAAAGCCACCGCTCAGACAGGGGAACGCTCGGTGATCTCTATGTAAGCGGTGAGCGCTGCATCCACGCTTTTGTCGTGAATTGAACGGTATCGATGGGTAGCTGGGTTGCTTGGCGCAAGCCGCCCCAGCAAAACCCGACCATTAGGGAGTACGCAATATGGACTACCGCAACGCCTTTGCCATCAGTGCCAGCGGCATGAATGTCGAAAAACTGCGGCTGGACGTTACCGCCGTCAATCTGGCCAATGTGCACAGCACGGCCGGCGCCGATGGCAAGCTGTTCCAGCCCTTGCGGGTAAAGAGTGTCACTGCCGATTTTGCAGCCGGCTTTGATGCGTTGGGCGGCGGTGCCTTGCACGGTGCCCGCTTGCAAGGCGTGCACGCGCTCGATGTTGCGCCGCGCAAGCTGTACGAGCCCGGCAGCCCCGATGCCGACAGCCAGGGCTTTGTCAGCCTGCCCGGCGTCAATCAGCTCGACGAGATGGTCAACCTCTCTACCGCCCTGCGCGCCTATGAAGCCAATGTAATGGCCATGAACGCCGCCAAATCCATGGCATTGAAAGCACTGGAACTGGGAGGCGGCCAATGAGCATAGCCCCCATCGCCTTCCTGCCGGCGCAATCGCTGCCCAGCCTCGACAACCCGCCAGCGCCCAGTGCACCGACCGGCGACTTCGCCGGCTGGTTCGCTCAAGAACTCAGCCAGGTCAACCAGCAACTGCTAACTGCCGACCACGGCGTCCAGCAACTGGCTGCAGGCCAGGCCAGCAATCTGCACCAGGTGATGATCAATCTGGAAGAAGCCAAGGTGTCGCTGCAAATGGTGATGCAGGTGCGCAACCACCTGCTCGACGCCTACCGTGAATTGCTGCAGATGCAGATGTAGGGCCCCGCCATGTCGAACCTGAAACCGATGCAAGTAACAAGGAATCCGTGTGACCGTATTGTCTGAATTCTGGCAAGGCTTCGACCGCCGTGCCCGCACTGCGCTGCTTATCGGCTCGCTGCTGATCCTGATTGGAGCCGTGGCGCTGGGCGCGTGGAGCCTGCGTACCGACTACCAGGTGCTGTTCGCCGACCTAGCGGCCCAGGATGCCGCCACCATGGTGGCGGAGCTGGATCGCCTCAAGGTGCCGTACCGGCTTAGCGGCACCGGCAACACCATCCTGGTGCCAGCCGAGCTGGTCTACAAAACCCGGCTCAAGCTGGTGGGCAAGGAGCTGCCCCTGCATGGCGCCGTCGGTTTCGAGCTATTCAACGACAGCGAAGTCGGCATGACCGAATTCGCCCAGAAGATCAATTACCAGCGCGCCCTGCAAGGGGAGCTGACCCGCACCATCCTGGCGCTGGACGAGGTGCAGAGCGCCCGCGTGCATCTGGCCCTGCCCGAGCAAGGCCTGTTCAAGAAAAGCAGCGCCCAGGCCAAGGCCTCGATCAGTCTGGCGGCCAAGCCGGGCAAGACCATTGGCAACGACGCGGTACAGGGCATTCAGCGTCTGGTAGCCGCAGCGGTGCCGGATATCCGGCCGGAGGATGTGACCATCGTCGATCAGCACGGCATCGCCCTGACCCGGCGCAGCGCAGCGGGCAGCGAGGAAGCCGGCAGCGATGGGCTGGACGACAAACGCGCCATCGAGCGCTATCTGGGCAAGAAGGTCAGCGAGGTACTGGAGCGCAGCTTTGGCGAAGGCCAGGCCATCGCCAGCGTCGATGTCAGCCTTGGCCATGAACACAGCAAGGTCACGACCGAGCAAGTGCTGCCGGGCAATGTCGGCAGCCAGACCGGCCTGATCGCACATGAGCGTGAAACCGGCCAGGGCAGCGAAGGCGGCCAGCGCGGCGATGCGGGCGAGAGCAAGCCGGCCAGCAGCCGCGAAGTGGATTACCAGCTGGGCCGCCGCGTCGAGCAGGTGGTGTCCGCTGCCGGCGGCATCAGCCATCTCAGCGTGGCGGTGGTAGTGCGGCGCCCGCTGGAGCCGGCCCAGCTGGAGCGGCTGAAAGAGCTGGTGGCGGTAGCAGCCGGCATCAATCGTACGCGCGGCGACGCGCTGGCGGTCTACAGCATGGATCAGCTCGGCACCACGAGCGATAGCGCCAAGCCGGTCGCGACGCCGCTGGCGCTCGATGCCGCCAGCGCCGAGCCGATCAAGCCGGAGCGCAGCGATGCAGCAGGCACCGCAAGCCCAGCCCCAAGCGGCATCTCGCCGCTGACCCTGATGCTGGCGGTAGTCGGCACCCTGCTGCTATCCGGCCTGGTATGGCGGGCCCGACCCGCCGCCACGCGTAGCTTGAGCGAGGTAGAACGGCAACGCCTGCTCGGCCAGTTGCAAGCCTGGATGGCCAAGCCGGATGCTGCCAATACCAAGCCAGGGGAGGATGCCTGATGGCCGACAGCCAGCAAGCCGCCCTGCTGCTGCATGGCCTGGCGCCAAGCGATCGAGACTGGCTGCTGAATCAGCTCGACCCGGCCATGCAGGCCGAGCTGAATGCCCATCTGCAAGAACTGCAGGCGCTGGGCATTCCGGCCGACCCGGCACTGATCGATGCCGCGCTGAAGCAGGCCGATGCCGGCGCGCGCCACTCGGCCACCGCCGCGCGCATGCAGGCCCTGCTGGCCGAGGAACCGCTGTGGCTGGTCGCGCAGATACTGGCTCTGCCCGGCTGCACCTGGCGCGACGCCTACCTGGCCGCGCAAAGCCTGGAGCGACGCCAGCGGCTGCTGCGCCACACAGCCACCCCAGCCGGCCCGGCCCTGACACGCGCGCTGCAGGCGGCCCTGGCGCAGCGGCTGCAACAACGCATGGTTGAACCATGACACTTAGCGCCCAAGCCTATCTCGACAGCTTGCGCAGCGCGCCGCTCACCCGCCCGGTCGGTCGGGTGCGGCAGCTGGCTGGGCTAGGCATCGAGTCGGCCGGCCCGAATGTGCTGGTAGGGGAAATCTGCGAGATCGTGCCGCGTGATGGCGGCCAGGGGCTGCGCGCCGAAGTGGTCGGGCTGCGCGATGGTCGCGTCACCCTGATGCCATATGGCGAATTGCACGGTATCGGCATCGGTAGCGCGGTGCACTCCACCGGCCAGATGCCACGCATTGGCGTTGGCGAGGCTTTGCTCGGCCGGGTAATCGACGCATTTGGCGATCCGCTTGACTCCCTGCCACCACCCATAACCCGCGAATTCCGGCCTCTGAAAGCGGCACCGCTGAACCCGCTATCGCGCCCACGGGTAGAGCAGATCCTGGAAACCGGCGTGCGCAGCATCGATAGCTTGCTGACCCTGGGCCAGGGGCAGCGGGTCGGCATCTTTGCCGGCAGCGGTGTCGGCAAAAGCACCTTGCTGGGCATGATGGCTCGCCACGCCCGGGCCGAGGTCAATGTCATCGCCCTGATCGGCGAACGCGGCCGCGAGGTGCGCGAATTCATCGACAAGCATCTGGGCGAGGAAGGCTTGCGTCATGCCGTAGTGGTGGTTGCCACCTCGGACCAGCCGGCCCTGGCGCGCGCCCGCGCTGCCTATGCCGCTACCGCCATTGCCGAGTATTTCCGCGATGCCGGCAAGCAGGTGCTGTTGACCATGGATTCGGTCACCCGCTTTGCCATGGCACGCCGCGAAATCGGCCTGGCGGTGGGCGAGCCACCCACGGCGCGCGGCTATACCCCATCGGTATTTGCCGAGCTGCCTGAACTGTGCGAGCGCTGCGGCACCGCCGCCTCCGGCGGCGCCATCACCGCCCTGTATACCGTGCTGGTAGAGGGCGATGACTTCAATGAACCGATCTCCGACATGCTGCGCGCCACTCTCGATGGCCATATCGTGCTGACCCGCCGGCTGGCGCAGCAGGGTCACTCCCCAGCCATCGATGTGCTGCACAGCGCCAGCC
>NZ_JAYRLZ010000082.1:0-16303 GCF_041904975.1 Chitinimonas sp.
TTATCCGAGCTGAACGGGCACGCAGGCTTAGCGAGCTGCGCAATACAGCAGTACACCGATGGGTAGCAGCAGCGCGAGAAAGCCGAGGTAAACATAGGCCTGCGCCCCGAACAGGGCGCCGAAGCCAAAGGCGAGCACCGGCCAGATGAATTTGCGCGCACGCTGGGTCACCGACTCAGGCGCACCGCCGCGCACGATGTCGACCAGATCGATCACGATCTGCGTCACATTGCCGGTCATCACCGTGGTGGGGCTGTGCTGGGTGAAAACCAGGCGGCTTGCGGCGTTCTGCACCCCCATGGCCATGGCACCGACGATGCCGGCGGCAATGGCCAACGGCGCTTGCGGCGACAGATGATCGGTGCCAGCCATGCCCAGCAGCATAAAGCCGACCAGCAAGGCAGCTTGCGCCAACAGTACCGGCGCTTTCGCGGCGCGCTGCCGGCGCTCCAGCGCCAGTACCAACAAGCGGGTGGCGGCAACAGCCAGGATAAACGCCGGGAAGGCCAGCAGCTTGATCAATACCCCATGCGATGGACGTGCCAGTTCACTGCCGATCAGCACGAAGTTGCCGGTGACATGGGCGGTAAACAGGCCGAACAAGGCGATAAAGCCGAGGGTGTCGACGTAACCTGCGGCAAAGGCCATGGCAATGGCCAGCCGCTTGTCATCAACCGGTTTGCTTTCCTCGCTCATGACAGCAGTGCTCCGTGTGGGCTGGCTGCCAGCCAGACCAGCCCGGCAACCATGCCGATATGTTCCAGAAAGGTGGTCAGTTGCATACGTTGCTCGCGTCCCTGGGTGCGCCAGAAATCGTGAAACACCAGCGTTGCCATCAAGGTGAAACCGGCCAAGGCCAGGGCGCCCAGGCTGGCGTGCCAGCCCAGTGCCACCATCAGGCCGCCAGCCAGTTGCACGGCAATGGTGCAAGCCAGCGCCAGAGCCGGGAAGGGCAGCCGTTTGCGGCTGACTTCGGTCAGCCCCTCCTGCCAGAACAGCAGTTTTTCTCCGGCGCTATACAAGAACACGGCCGCCATGCCCAGCCGCACCGCCGTGCCCAGCCAGGGCAGCTGTTGCCAAGAAATAGTCAACATATCAGAAGGCGAAGCAGCTGCAGCCGAGCGCGCCCCAGAAGCCGCTGAAGTCGGCAACCGGCACATCGGCACCGCGTGCTTTCTCGTGTGCATGGGCATGGACGTGGCAAGCGCCGACGCAAGCATGTGGCAGGGCAGCGGCTGGTCGGTAGTGGCCTGGCACGCGCTTGACCGGCGACCATTCCGGCAGCACCGGAATCGGCGGCGGTGCCAGCGGGGTGAACTCGGCCGCGCCATAGACGATGCGGCCATTCACCACGGTGAGTACCGATTCGATCGCCTTGATGTCGTCTTCCGGCACGGTGAAGAAGTCAGCCGTCAACACCGCCAGATCGGCAAACTGGCCGGCCTGGATGCGGCCCTTGCGTCCCTGCTCGTTGGAGAACCAGGCGCTGCCAGCGGTCCACAGTTCCAGTGCTACATGCCGCGGCAGCTGGTTGGCAGCGTCATACAAGCGCATGCCGCCCACCGTGCGGCCGCTGACCAGCCAGTACAGCGCGGTCCACGGGTTGTAACTGGCGACGCGGGTGGCATCGGTGCCGGCACCGACCGGCACGCCGGCAGCCAGCATCTGCTGGATGGGCGGCGTGTGCCGGGCGGCATTGGCGCCATAGCGCTCGACGAAGTATTCGCCCTGGAAAGCGATGCGGTGCTGGATGGCAATGCCGCCGCCCAGCGCCTTCACCCGGTCGATATTGCGTGGCGAAATGGTTTCGGCGTGATCGAACAGCCAGTGCAGGCCGTCGAAGGGAATGTCGCGGTTCACTTTTTCGAATACATCGAGCATGCGCGAGATCGACTGGTCATAGGTGGCATGCAGCCGGAACGGCCAGCGCTTGCTGACCAGATGGCGCACCACCTGCTCCAGCTCGTCCTCCATTTGTGCCGCCAGCTCCGGGCGTGGCTCAAGGAAGTCTTCAAAATCGGCAGCCGAGAACACCAGCATTTCACCGGCACCGTTATGGCGGAAGAAGTCGCTGCCTTGCCCTGGCGACACCATCTCGGTCCATTGCTGGAAGTCTTCCAGCTCCTGGCCTTTGCGCTGGGTGAACAGGTTGTAGGCGATACGGATGGTCAGCTGACCGTCTTTGGCTAGTTGCTCTACCACCTGGTAGTCGTCCGGGTAGTTCTGGAAACCGCCGCCGGCATCAATGGCGCTGGTGAGGCCAAGTCGATTGAGTTCGCGCATGAACTGGCGGGTGGAATTGATCTGCTGCTCGATCGGCAATTTCGGGCCGCGCGCCAAGGTGGCGTACAGGATCATGGCATTGGGCCGTGCGATCAGCAGGCCGGTCGGGTTGCCGGCGCTGTCGCGCTGGATTTCGCCACCGGGCGGATTGGGCGTGTCCTTGGTGTAGCCGACTGCCTGCAAGGCGGCGCGGTTGAGCAGGGCGCGGTCATACAGATGCAGGATGAAAACCGGGGTGTCGGGCGCGGCAGCATTGATTTCGTCGAGGGTGGGCATGCGCTTTTCGGCGAACTGGAATTCGCTCCAACCGCCTACGACCCGCACCCACTGAGGGCTGGGGGTGATATCGGCCTGCTGCTTGAGCATGCGCAAGGCATCGGCCACCGAAGGCACGCCTTCCCAGCGCAACTCCAAGTTGTAATTCAAGCCGCCACGGATCAGGTGCAGGTGGGAGTCATTCAGCCCCGGAATCACCGTGCGGCCGTTCAGATCGATCAGCTGGGTGGCTGGGCCCTGATGGCGCATCGCTTCTTCGGCATCGCCAACCGCCAGGAATTTGCCATCGGCAATGGCTACGGCACTGGCAGTGGGCTTGGCCGGATCGATGGTATGGAATCGGCCGTTCAATAGAATCAGGTCTGCGCTCATGTCGGGTCTTTCTTTACTACGTCGCCACGTGGGTGGGCGGGGGAGGAGGGTGCAGCTTGGGCAAGCGCGGCCGGCTTGCCTAGCTGGCGCTGGATGATCGGCACCGCCTGCTCGCCAAGCAAGATGCCCAGCAATCCGCATAGCGCAACCAGGGGTGGTGCTGGCGAGCGCACCTGGAGCAGGGCATAGATGGCGCCGATCAACAGGCCGGCGCCCAGCGAAACCAGATAGATCTTCATGCCGGGCGCCTTCCGGTTAATGGCCTTCGGCGCCGCCGAACATGGTCTTGGCGTAGATCAGGCCCAGGCCATAGCCGCCGCCGTGGGCAACTGCCGTTGCCACGGTCTGGTTATAGGTGGCGCTGCGTGCCCAGTCGCGTTGCAGTTCGAGCAGGTATTGCACCGAGGTCATCGGGCGCACGCCGGCCTGGATCATGCGTTCCATGGCGCGCTGATGGGCCTCATCGGTCACATCGCCGCAGGCATCGGCGATCACATACACTTCAAAACCCTGATCGAGCGCCGACAGGGCTGGGCCGACGATGCATACCGAGGTCCACAGGCCGGCCAGCACGATCCGGCCCTTGCCGATGCGATTCACTTCAACGGCAATGCGCTCGTCTTCCCAGGTATTCATGCTGGTACGGTCGATTACCGCTGCATCGGGGAATACCGATTTGATCTCGTCGAACATCGGGCCGGAAAACGACTTCTCGGCCACGGTGGTCAGGATGGTGGCTACGCCGAATTCCTTGGCGGCCTTGGCCACCAGGGCGGCGTTGTTGCGCAGATGGACCATATCGATGGAATGGGTGGCAAACGCCATTTGCGACTGGTGATCGATCATGATCAGGGTGTGGTCGTGCGGATTCAGCAAGGTCTTGCCGGGGGCGGCGTGAGCGATAGGCATGGGTATCCCTTTGGGTTGTATCAAAAAATTAGAAAAAGACTTGCCTTTGCGTTAAGGTAAAAAGCCTTGATTCACATGGCGCCAATACGGGAGTTCCGTCAGGCGGCGCGCACTTTATCAGCCTGCATGAGAATTTGCTAATGAAGATATTCGACCGCTACTTTCGAAAATTTCGATCATGAAGCTAAGCCTGGAGTCTTTACTGGTCATCGATGCGATCGACCGTTGCGGCACCTTCGCGGCCGCAGCGAGCGAGCTGCACCGCGTGCCGTCTTCGCTCAGCTATCTGGTGCAAAAGCTGGAGTCGGATCTGGGCGTGACCGTGTTTGATCGCAGCGGACACCGCGCCAAATTGACGGCAACCGGCGCCTTGCTGCTGGGAGAAGGACGGCGCCTATTGCATGCCGCCAGCACACTGGAAGCACGCGCGCGGCGGGTGGAGACCGGCTGGGAGACCGAATTGCGCATTGCCGTTGATGCCATCGTGCCGTTTCAGGCGCTGCTACCGTATATCGCCGCGTTTTATGGTGAGCGATCTTTCACCCGGCTGCGCTTTTCGCACGAGGTGTTGGGTGGTGGATGGGATGCTCTGTTTACCGAGCGCGCCGATCTGGTGGTCGGTGCGGTGGGCGACCCGCCTCCCTTGCCCGGCTTTGCTATCCATGCCATCGGTGAGCTGGCCTCGGTGTTTTGCGTGGCGAATGGTCATCCGCTGGCGGCACAGCCGCAGCCGCTGGATGGCCTCGCCATTGCCCAGCACCGGGTGGTGGCAATCGGCGACACCTCGCATCGCCTGCCGCCGCGCGACTTGAACCTGACCCAGGGGCAAGACTGCCTGGTAGTACCGAATCTGGACGCCAAGCTGCACGCCATTCTGGCCGGCCTCGGTGTCGGGCATCTGCCGCGCTGCCTCGCCGACCCGCATATCGCGGCCGGGCGTCTGCAGGCGATGCAGCTCAAGGAAAACCGGCCCCCGCTGCGCTTTCATCTTGCCTGGAAAGCCGACGACAAAGGTCGCGCGCTCGCCTGGTGGGTAAAGCAACTGAATCGGGTGGACTTCATGAATGAAGTAGCCGGTCTGGCCTGAAGCGGCAGATACGACGGGCATTGCCATGGCGCACTGCAATAGTAAGCTTGCGGCCGTGCGAGCGGGGCAGGGTCGTATTCGCTGGCTTGGCCTTGCGTTTGCTCATTCTCGGAACCACACAAACTGGAGAAATTGCGTGCTTAACCGCCTGCTTTGCAGCTGCATTGGCCTGCCTCTGATGATGGTCTTGGGGGGCTGTGCCATTTCGGTCGGCAATGTGCCGCGTAATCAGCCGGCCAAGAACTGGCAGGGCAAGGAGGTGCCGCCCGGCGCGCGCCAGCCCTATGACACGGCAGGCGAAACCACGGTGGCGCTGTCGTTTTCCGGCGGTGGCACCCGTGCGGCCGCCTTTGCCTTTGGCGCATTGCAGGGCCTGGACAGCCTCAGGGGCGGCAATACGCAAAGCCTGCTGGACCAGTTGAATTTCATCACCGCCGTTTCTGGCGGCTCAATGACGGCGGCCTACTATGGCCTGCACGGCAAAGCGGCGCTGGGCAGCTTTCGCGAGGCTGCCTTGCTGCGCGATGGCGAGGCTGATCTGCGCTTCAGCCTGATCAACCCTCTGAATATCGCACGCCTGATGTCGGGTGGGCTGAATGATCGCAGCACCTTGCAACACTGGCTGGAAGACGATCTGTTCAAGGGCGCGACCTTTGCCGATATGTATCGGCGCGGTAAGCCCACGGTATGGATCAATGCCACCAATCTGTATAACCGCGTGGCCTTTCCATTCCACGAGCGCGCCTTTGATGCCTTGTGCAGCGATCTGGCCAGCTATCCGGTATCGGAAGCGGTCGCCGCTTCCATGGCGGTGCCACTGTTCTTTGCGCCTATCGTGCTGGAAAAACATCCGGAAAGCTGCCAGGCGCCCCTGGCCGAATGGCTTGACGGCTATGCGCGCGGCTACAGCGATTCGCTGCTGATGCGCTCCTTGGCCCAGTCCATCCATGATCTGCGCGATACCAGCAGCGGGCGCTATGTGAAGCTGGTGGATGGCGGTATTACCGACAACTATGGTCTGGCCAGCCTGCAGCAATCGCGCTTGCTGACCGGTACGCCCTATGGGCCGTTGTCCGCCAAGGACGCGGTAACCATCAAGAACCTGCTGTTTGTGGTGGTAGATGCCGGCCAGAGCGCAGCTGGCGACTGGAACCGGGAAATGAAAGGCCCGTCGGGCATCGACCTGGCCGTAGCCTCGATCGACGCGGCAATCGATACCAATGTGCGCATGAGCTACGACAGCTTCGTGCCGATGATGAAAGCCTGGCAGGAATCGATTACCCGCTATCGTTGCGAGTTGCCGGCCAATGAGCAGCAGCGCATCAAGGCAGCCAATCCTGCGTGGCAATGCGACGATGTGTCGTTCGTGGTGACACGCATATCGTTCCGTGATTTGAGCAGCCAGGAAGCGGATCGCCTCAACACCATCCCGCTGCGCCTGACTTTGCCGGCACGCGATGTCGACGATCTGATCGAAGCCGGCAAAAAGGCCGTGTTGATCAATCCGACCATACGTGCGTTTGAAGCCCGGGTAAGCAACTAGCACTATCGCGCAAGCTGCCAATGCGTTGCTACGCCAGCTTGGGGAAGCTCTGAACGAATCGAGTTTCCAACTTGATTCGCAGGCTCCGGGAAAGCCCGGGACTTGGCGCAAAGCAAGTACGTTGTTGATTTTTGCAGATTCATTCCTCCGCCTCCGTTCCCGCATTGCGCGGGGGAACCACGGTTTTGGCGCGTAAGTGGATTCGTTCAGGGCTTCCTTCGGAAAGCCGTGTCGACACTGTCCCCGGTTCGGCCGCTCCGAAAGCCGCATGTGTCCGTGTCCATGGGCTGCGATACAGGCAGCTCCGGCTATTTTGCCCGATCTGCCCTGCAGCGATCGGCAAGTCTGTCCTGGTTCGCCATTGCCGGGCCTTGCGCGATGGCGTCTGATCCAGGCTGCTGTACCTTGCTCTGTTCGTGCCGTTTCGGCGCGCTTCGTCCCTGCGTCCCCCTTTCGCACTGCACCAAAACCCACAGTGGCTAGGCATTTCGTTGCATCGGGCTTCCCCTCAGCCGGATTGGCAAATTTCGCTGCCAAGGCGGCGGAATCAGTCAAGATTGCCCGGGCTGTTTTGTTCGATAGTCAGGCCACGCAACAGCGAAGCAGTGGCCGGCCGGCGCGCTTGCCACTGGTGGATAAGAGCGAATTGAGCAAAGGAGCAGTGAGCGATGAAAGCCAAGCAAGCGATCACACTATTGTCATGGATGCTGGCTGGAACCTGGAGTGCCCATGCGGCACCGGCACCGGGCAGCATTGCCGAGCACCTGGAGGGCGGCATGCTTCACGAACCGCAAATGCCCTTCGTGCGCCAGGCCCTGCCGCCAACGCGCGAGCAAATGCTGTATGACCTGCCAGCCACGCAAAAGCCGCGCCTTGATCTGATGACGCAACAGCAGCTGCGCAGCGTGTCACCTTCGCTTATCAAGGCGCTGGCCAGCATTGCTGCTTGCGAAAACATGGACACGCTGGCCGGCTATTCCGGCTCGGCGCTGGCCGATTACCTCGTTGCCCTTCCGAGCTATGAATGCCATTACGGTCTGTTTTCGCTGACTGCAAGCCAGGCAGCCGTCATCTACTCGCCGGCCAACTTTGCCGCCGTTGCCGATCGCTTTGTGGTGGAGGCGGGGCGCTACGATGCGAGCAATATCGCTCTGGTCAATTTGCTGATCTATCTGCGCGCTGGCTACTACCTGGCGAGCGGAGGAACCCTGGCGGCGCCTTCGCCTGCGCTGATCACCACGATGCGGCCAGCCATCAAGCAGCTGATCGATGGCTCGGTGCTATTCAAGTCCAACAGCAAGGGCAGCAGTACCGCCAATGAAACATTCAAATTGATTACCAACCAGTCCGACGAGGCCTTTTATCTCGGCAGCATACGCAATGTGTTCGAGCGCTATACCAATACGCCGGCCAATCCCAATGCCAGCGAGGCTTTGAAGAACTACAGCGCCGGAGCGGGATTTTCCGGCGCGTTGGTGGTGATCTACTACGCGCACTTCCGGCCAGACAGCAAGGCACTGCTGCAGGGCGATCCCAGCTATGCCATAGCCCTGAATAACTTCGTGTTGAACAACAAGGCCAGCCTGCTTGGTAGCAGCGTTGAATACGACTTGAACGATGCGGCGACCGAAGCCTATCGTTTTCTCAAATATCCCGCGCTCAAGCCGACCGTCAAGCCAATGGTGCAAAACATCCTGGCCACCACCAGCATGACGGGGGTCGATAGCGCGCTATGGCTGGCTGGAGCCAATGCGGTCAAGTACTACGACAATGCCAGTTGTAGCGACTATGGCAGCTGTAACTTCGAAACCGCCCTGGCCAATGCCGTACTGAGCCACAGCTATACCTGCAGCCCTTCCATCCATATCCGTTCGCAGCAGCTGACCGATGCACAGATGCAGACTGCCTGCCAGCAAATGCAGGCAGAGGAAGGCTATTTCCATACCATGCTGCAGACCGGCAAGGTGCCGGTGAAAGACGACGGCAATACTTCGCTGGAAGTAGTGGTGTTCAACGATTCCAGCAACTACCAGAAATATGCCGGCACGCTGTTCGGCATCAGCACCAATAATGGCGGCATGTATCTGGAAGGCAATCCGGCGGCCGCCGGCAACCAGGCGCGCTTTATTGCCTATGAGGCCTCATGGTTGCGTCCTAGCTTCAAGATCTGGAATCTGGAGCATGAATACATCCATTATCTGGACGGGCGCTTCGATACCTATGGCGACTTCGCCCTGGAAACCAGCAAACCCACCGTATGGTGGATAGAGGGTCTGGCGGAATACCTGTCACTGCGCAATAACAACCCAACGGCGATCAGTGCGGCGCAAAAGGGTAGCTACAAGCTCAGCGAGATCTTCCAGAACACCTATGCGATGAATGACTATGTGGAGCGGGCCTATCGCTGGGGCTATATGGCGGTACGCTTCATGAATGAGAAGCATCGCAGCGATATCGACGCCATCTTGCCGCGCTTTCGCGTCGGCGACTATGCCGGCTACGACAGTTATATGAAGCAGATCGGCACCCGTTACGATGCCGAGTTCGCCAGCTGGGCAGCTGCAGCCACCACCAGCGGTGAGCCGCCGCTTCCGGGCGACAGCAGCCCGCTGCCTGCCTGCCCCTCGACGAGCGAGCTAAGCAACGGCTGCAGCATTGGCGGCCTGGCGTCGAGCTATCAGGCTTACGCCCACCTGTGGCTGCCCACAGGTGCAAAGAATCTGCAGTTCTGGACCATGGGCGGTAGCGGCGATGTCGATCTGTACGTGGCTGCCGACCGCTATCCGACCACCAGCAATTTCGACCAAGCCTCCACCGATATCGGCAACGCCGAACGGGTCAGCATTGCCACGCCGGCCACCTGGAAGTGGTACTACATCACCTTGCGCGCCAAGCAGCCCTGTACCGGCGTCTCCATCAATGCCAGTTACGACTTGGCACCCTGAGTCCGCCAAGGACAGGGCTGGCCCCAGCGAGGCGGGGCCAGCCCGTAGCGGGCAAAAAACTGCGGCGAAGCGTGGTGCAGACGCTATAACCATGGCATAGCGGTTTTCCCGTACCCGTGGATGAACGGTCTGCACAAAGGGTGTGAACGATGCTCTGGCAACAGGCAATGCTGTCTCGCAGTCAAATGGTCAGCCAGCTCAGCGATATGCTGATTGTCGAATCACTGTTTGATCGGTTGCCCGATGTCGTGTTTTCGGTAAAGGATACCGAGGGGCGCTATCTCAGTGTCAGCAATGGCTGCCTGCCACGCTGTCGTCTGCGCAACAAGCGCGATGGCGTTGGCCGGACTGCGCGGGAATTGTTTCCCAGCCATATGGCCGAGCGCTATTGCCGGCAGGATGTTGAAGTATTCAAGGCCGGCAAGGCCGTCATCGATAGCCTCGATCAAACCGTATTCAACGACGGCAGCGCGGGCTGGTGCCTGTCCAACAAGCATGCAGTGCGCAATTCACGCGGCGAGCTGTTGGGGCTGGTGTGCATCTCCAAGGATCTGACCGAATTGTCGCGCGAGGGGCTGATCGATGCGCGTTTTGCCAGTACCGTCGACTTTATCCATGCCAATTACAGCCGCCATCTGTGCCTGCAGGAACTGGCCGAACAGGCCAATCTGTCGATCGCCCAGCTCGATCGGCGCATGAAGCGGGTATTCCAGCTCAGCACCGCAGAATTCGTCCGACGTACCCGCCTGGAGGCGGCCTTGCAGGCCATTGCCGACAGTCGGCGCTCACTGGCCGATATCGCGGCAGCTACCGGGTTTTCTGATCAGAGTGCCTTGCATCGTCTGTGCCGGCGCGCAACCGGCTTGAGTCCTTTGCAGTTTCGCCGCCAGCAAGGCGGACAGAACGCCCCATGAGCATAAGCGCGACCAACCCAGGCCGGCGCCCGGGTCTGCAGCCTTCGCTGCCGGCATCAGCCCAATACGATCTTGTCGTCTTTCAGGCGAATGCGACAGGCGCCACGGTCTTCCATTACCTGTAACAGTTTTTGCCCGACCTGCAGATTCACGCCGCTATAGATCGCCTTGCCGATCACGATGCTGGCGCCTTCCGCCAACTCGATCTGTTCGGCCAATTGCTGCAGTCGCGCATCGTACTGGGCCACTTCGGCATCGATTTGGTCGCGAGTCTTTTCAGCTTTCTCGCGCACGCCGCCCTGGCCCTTGCCCGGATTCTTGTCCAGAAACGCCAGCAGCTGGCGGATTTTGGCGCCGTCGTCGAGCTTGCGCTTGCGGGTCTGCTCGATATTGATCCGCTCCACATTCAGGCGTGGATCGAAGCCTACCTGGATCACCGTGGGCGTGCCGGAACTCGAGCCCAGCGTACCGGCGCGCACCATCATCAGCGCACGCGCCTGACCGCCGACAATCTGCCCAAGTCCTGCTCCCTTGCCGACCGTGATGGTGTCGCTGGCAAACAACTCGCTCTGGCGCGCCGCGGTTTCCAGGGTGATGGCCTTGCCGGCCTGCACATGGGCATATTCGGCAAACTTGGCCTGCACCGAGCCATTGCATTCGATATGGGCCGTTTCCAGTGCGCCCTGGGCACTTTCGGCGCGACCGACTATGCCGCCTTTGGCTGATACATCGCCACCGGCGACGATCTTTGCCGCCTCGATCGTCCCTTCGACAATCACATCGCCGGCCACCCGCACCGACATGCCGGCATGGATATCGCCCTTGACATTGAGCGTGCCGTCAAACACCACATTGCCGCTGGCCAGATTCACCTCATCGACTACTACTACCGTGTTGACGATGGCACCGCCGTCAACAATCTTCGGCTGGCCGGCAATGGCAGAGCGCAACAGGTTCGGATCACTCGCATCTGCCTCGACCCCCACCAGGCCCTTGGCGAATCCAGGATCGGGCGTCGGTTTGACCGGAACGATCTGGCCGCACACATTCATGCCGCTCTTGCCCGGAACGGCCGGCACCCGCCGCATGATGGGCACACCGGCCTCGACCAGCAGCAGATTGCCAAGGTCGCGGTAATCCACTTCGGCATACTGATTATCTTCATGCCGACTGGCGTGGATCTCTTCCAGCAAGCTGTCGAAATGGGCATCAATACCGGGAATCGGTTCGGTACCAACCGCGATGGTGCGGTCGATGCAACTGCCTGCCAGAATCACCTCGTTCAGAACCTCGATCATCAAGCCGTGGACTATGCCACGCGCCTTGATCGCTGCATTGACTTCGCCCACCGAAACCGACTTTCCGCCTTGCGGGGCAAGCAGGGTCATCCAGGCGGTCATGCGATCCGGAGCGAGCTTTACTTCCACGCTACCATTGCGCCGCTGGCCGACAATGGCGTCCAGCCGGCTGGCAGCGCCTTCTTCAGGCGCAATCTCGCTACGCGCTTGGCGGGCGGCTTTGCATTGCGCAACAAAGGCCTCCACTGCACTGGCATCGATAAAGCATTGATCAAGGCCGGCATCGGCCAATACCGCGTGGATAGCCGCCGCATCAGGCGTTTCGCCCTCGGCATCGAGGTCAAAACTGATCGAAATCGCATGGGAATTTGCATCTTCGCTGGCGATTAAAGACATGGTTGTATCCACAATCTCACACGTGCTTCACAGTTTTTTAATATACGACTTAATTCGGGAAATACCTGTCACTCAGCCATACAAATCATCTTGTATTTCAACAAGCTGGCGCAATCAGGCTGGTGGCGAAGCCGCTTCTTGCCGGTAAACCGCGAGAGACAGCTTATAATCGCGCAACTTTGCCAATCAGAATGAATTCATGCCTGTACTGACCGTAGAAAACGCCTGCCTGGCCTTTGGCCATGTCCCTTTGCTTGACCATGCCGATTTCGCCATGGATGCCGGCGAGCGCATTGGCCTGATCGGGCGCAATGGCGCCGGGAAATCATCGCTGCTGAAGGCCATTGCCGGTGTAATCAAGCTCGACGACGGCATTGTGCGACTCAACAATCAGTCCAGAGTGGCCTATGTGCCGCAAGAACCGCCGATGGACCCAGCGGCCAGCGTATTCGATACGGTTGCCGAGGGCCTCGGGGATCTGCAGCAATTACTGTCTGAATACCACGCCACCGCTCACGCAGCCGAGCATGACCCGACCGTGCTCGGCCGCCTGACCGAATTGCAGCATGCGCTGGAAGCGCGCGACGGTTGGCGGCTGGACTCGCTGATTGCCAGTACGCTCAGCAGCCTGGGTTTGCCGGCCGACAAGAAGATCGGCGAGTTGTCGGGCGGCTGGAAAAAACGTGTGGCCCTGGCGCGCGCACTGGTGTGCGAGCCGGAAGTGCTGCTGCTCGATGAGCCGACCAACCATCTTGACCTCAATGCCATTGAATGGCTGGAAGGCCTGATTCGTGCCTTTCCCGGCGCGGTATTGCTGATCACCCATGATCGGCGCTTTCTCGACAACGTCGCCACCCGCATCATCGAGCTCGACCGCGGCAACATCACCAGCTATCCCGGCAATTTTGCGACCTACCAGCTGCGCAAGGCCGATATGCTGGCACAGGAGGCGGTCATCAACCGCAAGTTCGACAAGGTGCTGGCGCAAGAGGAAGTGTGGATACGCAAGGGTGTTGAAGCCCGTCGTACCCGCAATGAGGGTCGGGTGCGGCGGCTAGAGCAATTGCGACGCGAACGCAGCGAGCGGCGCGAGCGCGTAGGCAATGTCAATTTCACCCTGGATGCCGGCGAGCGCAGCGGCAAGCTGGTGGCCGAGCTGGAACAGGTCAGCAAGGGCTATGGCGGCCGTACCCTGATTCGCGACTTCACTACCCGCATCCTGCGCGGGGACAAGATCGGTCTGGTTGGCGCCAATGGTGCCGGCAAGACTACCTTGCTCAAGCTGATTCTCGGTGAAATCGCACCCGATAGCGGTACGGTCAAGGGTGGTACCGGCCAGCAGGTTGCTTATTTCGACCAATTTCGCGCTGCCTTGCCGGAAGACACGCCGATCTGTGATGTGATCAGCCCCGGCAGCGATTTCGTCGATATCGGCGGCGAGCGCAAGCATGTGATCAGCTATCTGGAAGACTTCCTGTTTGCGCCGGAACGTGCGCGCAGTCCGGTCAAGAGCCTGAGCGGTGGCGAGCGTGCGCGCCTGTTGCTGGCACGCCTGTTCACCCAGCCGGCCAATGTACTGGTACTGGATGAGCCCACCAATGATCTGGATATCGACACGCTGGAACTGCTGGAGGAATTGCTGGCCCGCTACACCGGGACCGTGTTCCTGGTCAGCCACGACCGGGCATTTCTCGACAATGTCGTCACCCAGGTGATTGCATTTGAAGGCGACGGCAAGCTGTTCGAGAATCCCGGCGGCTTTGACGACTGGCAGGCCGCCAAGGCGCGCATGCAGGCGGCGCCGGCGGCAAAGGCAGTGGCTAGCGATAGCCCGAAGGCAGCAGCGCCACGCGGCAATCGCGCCGTCAAGCTCAGCTTTAACGAGGTCAGGGAGCTGGAGCGCCTGCCTGAAGCGCTCGCCGAACTGGAGGCAGAACAGGCTGAGCTGCAGGCAAAGCTGCTTGACCCCAATGTGTATCGCGACGACCCGAAACAAGCCGCCAGCTGGCAGAGCCGGATAGAAGCCATCGATGTGGAAATGGTGGAAAAGCTGGAACGCTGGGAGTTACTTGAGAAGAAACAGCGCGGCGAAAGTTGATGGTGCTGGCGGGCAGGCCGCTTACTTCGGCAAGGGCAGGCGGGTGAGAATGCGCTCGAGCGTGCCATTGCGGCGGATTTCGGCCAGGCCGCGATTGAAGGCGGCTTGGGTCTGCAAATAGGTCGGGCGCTTTTTGGCAATGCCAAGGTAGAGCGGCATCTTTTGTACCGGCGGGTCGCGCCATTCCAGCCGTGCGGCCAGCGCGGGTTCCTTTTGCAGCAAATAGCCCGCCAGGGCCTGGTCGATCAGCACCAGATCGAGGCGGCCGGCAGCCAGCTTGCGCAGATTGGTCATATCGTCGACCGCATCATCCTTGTTGAGGTTGGCCGCCTCGAAAGCAGGCGGATTGGCGTAGCCGCGTACCGTTCCGATCTGGTATTCGCGCAGTGCGCCAAGATTGCGTACCTCGATCGGCTGCTCACGCCGACCATAAAAACCCAGCAGGGTTTCCACCAGCGGCTCGGAATAGGTCAGGTAATCATTGCGATCGGCCGAGTACCAGACGGCGACGACCGCATCGAAATTGCCGGCCCGTGTTTCGGCCAGCAGACGCGCCCAGGGACGGAACTCCACCTCGACCTCGTAACCCGCCGCTTCGAAAGCCGCGCGTGCAATGGCAACCACGGTACCGTTCTCCGCCATGGTGGGCGAAAAATACGGCGGATAGTCGGTGGATACCAGCTGCACCTTGGGGCCGGCCAGGCAGGCAAGCGAAAGCAGCAGTAGCGTAGTCCAGGCAAACACTCTCATGGGTTGCGCCTTCTGGGCTGGAACCTGTCTTGCATATTGTGGGTATAGCGCGATTGTGGCCTTGATGTCAGCCGATTGCTTTGCTGCCTGTGCTGCTTGAGCAAGCTGCGGACACTACCCGCTGCCTACAGCTACTGGTCTTTCGCAATGCGGTGAGCTATAGGAAACCAAGCTGCCTGACGTTTGCAACGATCGTGCAATGCAGCATAGAACGATCTCGAGTTGGTCTCAATTCCGGATAAATGGCTCGCATGGATCTCGACAGCATTGACCACTTCAAGCGGCAAACCGCGCACCGTGCGCCGACTGCCGGTGGCATATCTGTCGAAATCGTGCCGATCAGCCCCGATACCACCAATATCACCGTACTGGCGCGCTTTGCCCGAGATCGTGATCTGGTCAGCCTGCCGGTAGTTGAAAACGGCGTACCCATCGGCTTGATCAACCGCAATCTGTTCATGTCGGAGATGTCCACCCAGCAAAACCAGGCGCTATATGGCTCGCAGAGCTGCGTTGCCTTTATGGAACGCGATCCGCTGATCGTCGACGAAAAGCTCAATCTGGAAGCCCTGTCGTTCCGGGTGGTCGAACATGGCGAGCAAACCCTGGTTGCCGGCTTTATCGTTACCCGCGATCGCTACTACCTCGGCATGGGCTCGTGCTTGCGGCTGATGCGGCTGATTGCCAATCTGCAGGCGGAAAAAAACCGGCAGATCCGGCACTCGATCGAATATGCCGGCGTGATTCAGCAAGCCATCATGCGCGAGGCGCACGAAACCCTGATGGCAACCATACCCGACAGCGAACTGGTGTGGGAGCCGCGCGACGTGGTGGGTGGCGACTTCTATCACTTCGACCGGCAGGCAGATGGCTGGTTTGCCACGGTGGCCGATTGCACCGGCCATGGTGTACCGGGCGCGTTTATGACCCTGATCGCCTCATCGCTCCTGGTGCAGGCGATCGAGCGCAGTAATTTGCGCCGCCCGGCCGAGGTCATGGCCGGCCTCAATCGCGAGATCAAGCTACTGCTGGGGCAGGACGGCCCGAGGTCGGGCTTTGGTCAGTCTGACGACGGCCTTGACGGTGCCTTTTTCTGGTTTGACCGGGAGCGGCGCATGCTGACTTATGCAGCAGCCAAAACGCCACTGTTTGTGCTTTACCCCGATCGCGATGAGTTCGAAATCATCGAGGGTGATCGCATGGGCGTCGGCTATGTCGAAACGCCGCTCGACTATCAATGGCGCAGCAGCGAGGTGCCGGCGCCACCTGGAACGCTGATGTTTGTCACTACCGACGGCCTGGTCGACCAGATTGGCGGCCCCAAGCATCTGGCCTTTGGCAAGCGGCGCATCCGCGAGTCCATACTCGCCCAGCGCAAAGAACGTGCCGATGTGATCAGTATGGCCATGCTGAATGCCTACAGCCTGTGGCA
>NZ_JAYRLZ010000083.1:0-13177 GCF_041904975.1 Chitinimonas sp.
AAAAGCGCGGCTCCCCCGCGGAGGGGGGGGGGGGTGGAATAGAACAGCGAAGAATCAAGCACTTACCCTCTGCCGCTTAAGTCCCGGGCTTCCCGGGAACGGCGATGCCGGTTGAAAACCCGATTCATTCAGCGCTTCCCTAAGGGGCAAGGAGGCCTGGCCGATGCACGATCAGCCTATGCGCTTCCAGCTACCTTTGAGGTTGTAGAAGGTGGTATCTGGCAAGGTGATATTGGTGTAGACGGTACTGTTATCAAAGTCTTCAATATGGGTAACCGTATTGCCGCTGCGCTCTTTCCAATACACCATGAAAACGCCGGGACGAATGGCGACGGCAGTGTAGGCGACGCTTTCAGCGGCGGCCTTGAAATCTTTTTCGGAACTCCGGGCAAAGCGCATGGTTTTGCCGTCGGCGTCGAATTCAAGTTTGAATTGCATGCCAGAAAAAGCCGCTTCATAGCTATGACCCACGGCAGGAAAATCTGCAGGTGCCGCATTGCTGTTTACCGATGCCAATGCCGCAGTGGCGGCCAGCGCGGATACGATGCTTTTAAGATTAGCGATGGACATATTCCACTCTCTTGTTTACATATTTCGCAAATCGATTATTCCATGCAGCCATCGACCTGATACGCCGTATGCAGATCGATGGCCGAGATTTTGCCGAAATGAATCAGCCGAGCAGCATCAAGGTGCGAGACCGATCTGCTTCATGAAGGACTGGTTATCCCACATCAGCCATTCCTCATCCATCACGCCGTTTTTCCAGTGACCGATGGTGACCATGGTGAGCTTGAATTTCTTGCCGGTCGGGGGAATGGTCTTGCCGTCGCCAATCGGCATCGGCTTGGAGAACGTGCCTTCAACAATGCCCTGTACCGCAGT
Organism: Chitinimonas sp.; assembly: GCF_041904975.1. Classification (NCBI taxonomy): domain Bacteria; kingdom Pseudomonadati; phylum Pseudomonadota; class Betaproteobacteria; order Neisseriales; family Chitinibacteraceae; genus Chitinimonas; species Chitinimonas sp. Next base: position 886 of record NZ_JAYRLZ010000083.1, read on the forward strand.
CCAGTCGCCGGAACCGATACGGATCGGATGTTCGCTGATCTTGTGATCAGGGGCAAAAATAAACATGGGCTTGAGCTTTTCGATATGGGCATCCATACCCTTGGTCACACTCTCGTCCGGATAATGGACAATAATGTCTTTCGAATGGCTCTTGTACAGCTGATCCCATTTCTGGCCGCTGTAAACATTGAAATCCAGATCATCGAAATTTTCCAGATTGGCCTTCTCGCCTTCCTTGGTCTTTTTGATTTCAGCCAGTTGGCGCTTCATCAGATTGATATCGGCAGTCGATTGCGCCGCAGCCGGCATGCCTGCGGCCAGCAAGGCCAGGGACAGAATAGGTGCAGAAACAAGATACTTCATGGCGTATTCCTTGTTGAATATGTGGAAAAAATACACGACCAAGGGCAGCCCAAAAGGCTAGCCCTGAGTCGCTTGCAAGAATCAATGGGTGAGATTGCGCAACGCTGGCCTAAGCCCGGCCAAATTCATACGAAGCCATCGGCACCTTGGCGACATGATCGACAAACCATACCCGGCCGACATCGTTGCCGGCAGCGCCGGCAATGGCCATCAAGGGCAGCAGGTGGTCCTCGCGCGGATGAACCTGGCGCGCGCCGGGAATCGATTGCCAGTTCACCAGCCTGTCGTTGCGTTGCCCGGTATCGCGGTCAGCGACGATGTCGGCCAGGGCCTGATCGAACACCGTGGCAATCGGCGTCGATTCGTCGCGGCCAAAGCCGCGCATATTGTGATACGACAGACCGCTACCAACGATCAATACGCCTTCATCGCGCAGCGATTCAAGCGCCTGGCCGAGGCGGATATGTTCCAGTGCGTTGAGGCTGGATTTGAGCGACAGCATCACCACCGGCACATCGGCATCGGGGTACATCAGCATCAAGGGCACAAAGGTGCCGTGGTCAAAACCACGTACCGGGTCTGCCTTCACGGCAAGGCCGGCCTGCGACAACAGGCTGGCCACCTGCGCCGCCAACTCCGGCGAGCCGGGCGCCGGATACTGGATCTGGTAGGTATTGGCCGGAAAACCGTAGTAGTCGTAGAACATCGGCGGATGCTCGCCGGTTGAGACAGTGAATTCATCCGCTTCCCAGTGCGCGGTAATCATCAGGATGGCACGGGGCTTGGCAGGCAGGCGGCCAGACAAGGCGCGCAGCGCCTTCTCAGTCAACGCATATTGCTGGCGCATGCCTTCGATATGCGGCCATGGGCCACCACCATGCGAAACAAAGTAAACGGGCATTCTGCTCATCGGTTTCTCCAGCTATCCGGCAGGCCAAACAAGAGTCAATCTCATCTGCAACCCGCATCGGCAGCACTATAAGCCTTTGATGATTAACAAGCAATAATGTAAATTCCGGATAAACCGTACAAAAAACAGGACAATCCGCATGGACCTCGACGCCATCACCGTCTTTGTAAAAATCGTCGAAACCGGCAGCATTTCCGCAGCAGCCAAGGCACTGGACATGCCCAAGACCACGGTCAGCAGCAAGCTGGCAGCGCTGGAAAAACGGCTGCATGTAAGCCTGAACACCCGTCCCCCCCGCGCACGGGGGGTGACGGCTCTGGGTGAGCAGTACTTCCAGCACTGCGTTGGCGCGGTGCGTGCGATACAAAATGCGGAAACTGCGCTGCAGTCATCAAGACAGGCGCCGAGCGGGCTGTTGCGTATCAGCGCGCCAGTGGATATCGCGCATGCGCTGCTGCCGGAGATCGTCAGCCGCTATCTGTCCAGTTATCCCGATGTCAGCGTCGAACTGGTGGTCTCCAACCAGCTGGTCGATCTGTTGGCCGATGCCGTGGACCTCGCGATCCGGATCGGGCCGTTGAAAGATTCCTCCCTGATCGCCCGGCGCTTTTTCCAGCCGCGCTTTCGCCTGTGGGCCGCGCCTCGCTATATGCAGCAACTAGGCAGCATTTCCACGCCGGATCAGTTGGCCGCGGCCGACTTCATCCAGTACCGGCGCTCCGAGCAGATCGCGCTCAGACACGGCACGGCAACGCAGTCGCTACCGGTGCGCAGCCGGACGAGCAGTGACGATATCGAAACGGTGAAGGCGCTAATGATTCGTGGTGAAGGCATAGGCTGGCTGCCCGACTTCGTCGCGGCCGAAGCCGCAGCATCCGGCGCCCTGCTTCCCGTCTTGCCCGATTGGGAGCTCGATGCACCGACCAAGGTGTTCTATCTGGTGCATGCCGGGCATAAATTCACTTCGCGCAATGTCGAGGCATTCATCCAGATCGCCCTGGAGACCGTCGGTCGAGCCGACGATATCGCCGGCACCTCGGGGTAGCCGGCTCTCACCTGCCCTCGGTGCGGCAGACCTTATCTCACCTCAGGCAGACGCCTTGCGCTGTGCCAGCAGTGCCGCGTGGCGCAGCGGATCAACCGGTTTGAATACCCGCTTGCTACTTGCCGGGTAATGAGCCAGATCGTTGTCAGCTACGCCGCCACTGGCCAGACGTATCGGCCGCGGCACAAAGCCGGCGCCGCAGTTCGGGCACACGCCCTGCAGAACATGGGCCACGCAGTCTGCGCAGAACGTGCATTCAAATGAGCAGATACGTGCCTCTGTCGAGTCAGGTGGTAAAGGCTTATCGCAGTGTTCGCAGCTGGGTCGAAGTTCGAGCATGGTGCTACGGCCTCCTTGTCTGAAAAGAGCCTTTAGCATAGCGCCCGTCGCCGCCCTGCCGCCGGACAGAACCGGACCGCCACGGCCCCGATTGCGACACCGCACACCTTCCGGCCAGGAAACGCTGCGATGGGCCACGCCGCATTTTGCTAAAATCGCGCCCTCGCCCATTTTGTCCTCACCATGTCGCCCCTGGAATTACGTGCCTCAGCTGGCCTCGCCGGCCTTTACGCCTTGCGCATGCTCGGCATGTTTTTGCTGCTGCCAGTATTCACCCTGTATGCGCGCCATTTGCCGGTAGGCGATGGCTTGTCCGGCCTGATCAGCTTTGGCTATGCCTTGTTCGGCCACACCCCCAAGGCCGGCGAGAACATCGCCGCCATCGGCCTGGCCTTCGGCATTTACGGCTTGGCCCAGGCAGCGCTGCAGTTGCCGCTGGGCATGCTGTCCGACCGCATCGGCCGCAAGCCGGTGATCTATGGCGGCCTGCTGATCATGTGCGTCGGCAGCGTAGTGGCCGCCCTGGCCAGCAATATCGAGTGGATCGCCATTGGCCGCCTGCTGCAGGGCACCGGGGCGATTTCGGCTGCCATCACCGCCCTGCTGGCCGACTTGACCCGCGAAGAGCACCGCACCAAGGCAATGGCCATGGTGGGCGGCTCCATCGGCGCCACCTTTGCCATCTCGCTGGTGGCGGCGCCGGCGCTGGCCAGCTGGATCGGGCTGTCGGGCATTTTCTGGCTGATTGCCGCGCTGGCGCTGGCCGCCATTGCCGGCGTCTGGCAGATCATCCCGAACCCTGCGCACAGCCATTTCCATTCCGACGCCGAAGCCAATCCGAAACGACTCGGTTCGGTGCTGCGCAATGGCCAGTTGCAAAGGCTCAATTACGGCGTATTTGCCCTGCATGCCGCGCAGATGGCGCTGTTTGTCACCCTGCCGCTGGCGCTGGAACAGACCGCCGGCCTGCCGGCATCGCGCCACTGGTATATCTATCTACCGGTGATGGCGGTCGGCTTTGTACTGATGGTTCCGGCAGTGATCATTGGCGAGACGCGCAACAAGCTCAAGCAGGTGTTCCTTGGCGCCGTCGGCCTGATGCTGATCGCCCAACTGGGCATGGCAGTGCGGCTCGACAGCCTGACCAGCATCGCCATCTGGCTCACCCTGTATTTCATTGCCTTCAATATCCTGGAAGCCACCCAGCCCAGCATCATCAGCAAGGTGGCACCGAGCGACGCCAAGGGCACCGCCATGGGCGTATACAACACCACCCAGTCACTGGGCTTTGCCGTTGGATCATCGCTCGGCGGCCTGCTCTACCATCACGGCGGCGCCCTGCCGGTACACCTGTTCTGCGCGCTGCTAATCGGCATCTGGTTTATCGCCACCCTTGGCCTGAAGCCGCCACTGCCGGTACGCACCGAAATGTTCCATCTGGACGACGCCGCCCTCACCGACAGCAGCGCTCTTGCGCGCCAACTGACGCAACTCGATGGCGTCAAAGAAGCAGTGGTGATTGCCGACGAAGGCGTGGCGTATCTGAAGGTGCTGCGCAGCGGCTGGGATGAGGCAGCGGCTAAACGCTTGATGGGACTGACGGCAGTTAACTGATACCCCTGGCATGTGCTCGCCCGCCAAGCTCCGGCTCTGCTATCCTCACGCGCTTCGATTTCCTTCCACCTCGCGGCTGTCAACAGCCGCCGTGTCGGCGCAGCGTTATGCCCGGCGCGATCAGTCACAGGAGAGTATCGCCTTGTCGATCCACTTCAAGCTCACGCATCTGGGTTTGCTGACCCTGACGCTTGGCGCCATGCCGCTGGTGCATGCCGCGCAGGCCGCCCCCGCAGTCAGTGCCGCCACATCCGGCTATAGCCAGCCGCCGCAGAATATTCTCGATGTCATGCGCGCCCCGTCGCCGCCGGCGCCCTTTGTCAGCCCGACGCGCGAGCGCATGTTGCTGGTGTCCTGGCAGGACTATCCGTCGATTTCGCGTGTTGCCACGCCTTTCCTGCGCCTTGGCGGCGTGCGGATCGAGCCGAAGAACCACAGCAATCACGACACGCCAGGCGGCTATGGCATTCCGCCGTGCGCGGCCAGCTTTGATCTGGTGCAGGTCGCCAATGGCGCGCAGACCCATGTAAATCTGCCAAGCACTGGCTGTGCCGATCGCCCCTACTGGAGCGCCGACAGCAAGCACTTCGCCTTCAAGCTGACCACCGAAACTGCGGTGGAATTGTGGTTGGGCGATGCCAGCACCGGCGCGGTACGCCGGGTAGCCGATGCCCAGCTGAACCCGATGTTCCAGAGCGAATTGCAATGGATGCCCGACCAGAAAAGCCTGCTGGTCAAGCTGGTGCCTAAAAAACTCGGCCCGCCACCGGTCAAGCCGGCGACGCCAGTCGGCCCCAGCATCCAGGAATCCACCGGCCAGAGCGGCCAGAGCAGCACCTATGAAAACCGCGACACCCTGAGCAGCAAGCACGACGAGGACCTGTTCGACTACTACGGCAGCGCGCAGCTGGCCCTGGTCGATATCAACACGGCCGCCGTCACACCGATCGGCGCTCCGGGCATGTATCTGGAGGTGGAGCCGGCACCGGATGGCCGCCATATCCTGGTCGGCAATATCCACAAGCCCTACTCCTATATCACCACCTACTCGCGCTTCCCCAAGGATGTGGCAGTGTGGGATATCGCCAAGCGCAGCAATATCGTCAAATATCCGATCGCTTCCTTGCCGCTGGCCGACCGGGTACCAATCCATGGCGTGCATACCGGCCCGCGTGACTTCGAATGGCGCGCTACCGAGCCCGCCACCCTGGTTTGGGCCGAAGCGCTCGATGGCGGCGACTGGAACGTCAAGGTGCCAGCCCGCGACAAGGTGATGATGAGCAAGGCGCCATTCAAGACGCCCGTCGAAATCACCCGCACCGAGCAGCGTTTCGCCGGCATTTCCTGGGGCGAGCAGGCCAGTGTCGCCCTGCTGCATGAATATGACGAGAACCGCCACTGGCAGCGCGCCTTCTTGCTCAATGTCGACGACAGCAAGCAGGCGCCGCGCCTGTTGTGGGATTTGTCCACCGACGAGAAGTACGCCAACCCCGGCAGCCCGGTTTACCGTGTTCTGGCCAATGGTCAGGCAGTGGTACGTCAGGATGGCAATGCGATCTTCATGCAGGGCAATGGCGCTTCGCCTGATGGCGACCGCCCCTTCCTCGATCGCTTCGATCTGCAGACGCTGAAGACCGAACGTCTGTTCCGCAGCAGCAAGACTGCCTATGAGCGCTTTGTCGCCTTTACCTCGAACGACGCCAAGACCTTCCTGACCTGGCATCAGTCGGCCAAGGATGTGCCAAACGCCTATCTGCGCACCTTGGGCAGCAAGGTGGAGGCCGCCAGCGGTGAAGCGGTGTTTGCATCTTCCAGTGTCGCAATCACCCATATCCCCGACCCGACCCCGGCAGTGCGCCAGATCAAGAAGCGCCTGGTGAAATACAAGCGTGCCGACGGTGTGGACCTGTCCTTCACCCTGTACACCCCACCGGGCTACCAGGAAGGCACCCGCGTACCGACCATCCTGTACGCCTACCCACTGGACTATGCCGATGCCTCCAAGGCTGGCCAGGTGAGCGGCTCGCAAGAGACCTTCACCCGTCTGCGCCTGCATCGCCTGCTGCTGCTGGCGGGCTACGCCATCATCGACAACGCCTCCTTCCCGGTAGTGGGCGACCCGAAAAAGGCGTACGACAACTATATGGAGCAGCTGGTGGCCGATGCGAAAGCGGCGGTCGATGAGGCAGTACGCTTGGGCGTGGCCGACCCGGAGCGCATCGGTGTTACCGGTCACAGCCATGGCGCCTTGATGACCGCCAATCTGATCGCCCACTCGGATCTGTTCCGTGCCGGTGCCGCTTCCAGTGGCTCCTACAACAAGACCCTGACGCCATTCGGCTTCCAGAGCGAGCGTCGTTCGGTGTGGGAAGCGCCTGATGTGTACCAGAAGGTGTCGACTTTCTTCTTTGCCGACAAGATCAAGTCGCCGCTGTTGATCGTGCACGGCGCCGACGATGCCAACCCCGGCACGACGCCACTGCAGGCCAACAAGCTGTACGAGGCGATTCGCGGCAACGGCGGCACCACCCGCCTGGTGATGCTGCCGCATGAGCCGCACTGGTACACGGCGAAGGAATCGAACGAGCAGTTCGTGTACGAGTTGCTGAGCTGGTTCGACAAGTATGTGAAGAATGCGCCGCCACGGACAACGGCCCCCGCCCCCACAGCGCCAGCATCCGGCGCACAGGCGGCCGCCAAGCCATAAAGGAATCGGCCGGTCCGCTTGTAGGCAAGGCGGACAGCAAACAGTCAAACAGCCAGCCCGGCTTTGCCGCGCTGGCTGTTTTTTCAGGGTAGAAATGCTCAGAAGCTGTGGAACAGGCCCGACATGGAATAGGTCTGGGTCCAGCGCGCCGAATCGGCAAAGTGGATCTGGCCAAACTCGGTACGCCAGACAGTGCGCTTGGACAAAGGCACCGCCACGCCGAAGCCATAGTAGAGATTGTCCGACTTCGGCCGGGTGGCGCCGTTTTCCTGCAGCTTGCCATTCCAGATGATGTCGCCATAGACATTGGCACTGACCATATCGTAGGTACCGGCCAGCTGGAAGGAATTACGTCGGTTCTGGTAGCCGGGTTCATCGTAGGCATGGCGCTGGAACATGATATGGATCGAGCCGGGCCCCAGATACATACCGGTGCCGACCAGCCAATTGTTCAGATGGCCGGATTGGGAGGTCGTCGACGGGTTGTAGCGCTGCACCACATTGCTGACATTATCGATGGCAGCCGCCGCCCACCAATCGCTGGTCTTGTATTTGACCGTGGCATTGACCTCGCGACGCGCATCGTGGGTGGCGTTCTTGTCTTCGCCCAGGGCGATTTCAGCACCGGCGAACCAAGGGCCCTGGTTATAGGTGTAACGCAATACATTGCTGACTCGATAAGAAATCCCATCATCCAGCTTGCTGGAATCGCGCCCGGTAGTGTTGTAGCCGCTCAGGCCGACATCGAAGATGCCGTACATGAAGTCGATATCTTCATAGGCTTGGGTATAGATGCTCTTGCCACGCCCAAGCCACACCGTGCCGAAGCCGCCCTTCAGCCCCACCCAACCCTCGCGACTGGCAAATGATGTGGCAGAAGCATTATCAAGCCCCGCGCCGGTCTCGATCTTGAAAAACGCCTTCAGGTCACCATCGAGCGTTTCCTCACCGCGAAAGCCGATGCGAGAGGTCTGACTGTCGATCCGCATCATGCCGACATTGGTCTGGGTACCGCCGACCAGCGCTTCCAGGAAATTCTTGTTGTACACCACTGCCACATTGGCCTGGCCGTAAACGGTGACATTGCCGTCAGCCAGGATCGGTGCAGCCAGCAGGGTCGCCAATGCTGAAAGGAGCAGCTTCATATTGCACCTCGAATTGAGAGTCGTCGTAACTTGGTCTTTTTAGTCACTGATTCAGCGATAGAACAATGCAGGTAAGGATTGCCGGACAGCCGGTAGGAAAAACATATGATGCCGACAATCGGCAAAGCCTTGATTCTCTTTTAAATCAATACGATACGAACAAACCAAAAAGTTTGCACATCGATCAATTGCCTATATCGTTATTTGCATCTAAATCAACACTGTTGCTTTCAACGCATATCCCACCCAATTTTCGAAGCAGGAAGGAAACTCCAATGCTGGTGCGCCACATTCCCCCCATGCTGCTGGCAATCTTGTCCGGTCTTGTTTTGGCGGCTCCCAAAGACATCACCTGCTACAGCGATGCTTTTCCACCCTATGTGACCAATGAAGGCGGCAAGGTTGGCGGGATCGATGTCGATACCATCGCCGAAATCAGCAAGCGGGTGGGCGTCAGCGTTCACGTCAAGCTGCTGCCATGGGTTCGCCTCGAAGAAGAAATCAAGAAAGGCGCATCCAGCGATATCGAATGTGCTTTCGCCTATGGCCGCACGCCCGCCCGGGAAGCCTATATGGACTTCATGTCGGTGCCGCTGCACGTAACCGCTTACACGCTGTTCATGCGCAATGATGCGAAGTCTGGCTACAAAAGCCTGACCGACATGAAGGGAAAAACCATCGCACTAAGGCGCGGCTTCAAGGCACCACCAGCGTTTGAAGAAGAGGTCAAGAAGGGAGACTTCCGGGTAAATGAAGTCGACAAGGATGAGCAAGCCTTGCAGATGTTGGCCAATGGCCGGGTGGACGCAGTGCTTACCAATCAGGATGTCGGCAGCTATATGGCCAAGCAGCTCAATTTGAATGGGGTAGGCGCGGTCGATAGTCCCGTCAGCACCACCCCGACTTTCTTGATCTTCACCAAGGCCAAGGGACTTGCTGCTACGGCTGCAGACTTCGACAAGGCTCTCAAGGCCATCCAGCAAGATGGCAGCTACAAGAAGTTTGTTTCCAAGTATTGGTAAGCAGCCGCCGATTCCATTCCCGGGAGGTATCCGGGTGAATCGATTGCCGCTAGCGGGCGGTCACTTTGATCGGTTTACCAACGTCGCGCCATGAATATGCAATGGCGCGATATTTTGCCCAGGAACAGCTGTGCGCCAATTATCCAATCTGCTCCGGCTAGTGCTGCTGGCCTTGCCAATGCTGGTCAAGGCTGACGAGCCGATCCGGCAAAAGCTCACCTGCTACAACGATGTACTCGAGCCCTATTTCATCCGCGATGGCGACCGCTTTATCGGCTTGAATGCCGATGTGATGGTAGAGGCCGCGAAACGCATCGGCATCGCGCTGGAGTTGCGCGAGATGCCTTGGAAACGCCTGGAAGAGGAAATCAAGCGCGGCAGTGCCAGTCTGGTCGAGTGCGCCTTTGCATTCAGCAGGATGCCGGCGCGCGAAGCGTATATGGAGTACACCAATGTCGTCATGCAAAAAGCGCAGTATGTGCTGTTTATCCGCAATGAAAGCAGCTACCGCTCTCTGGATGACCTCAATGGCAAAGTGATCGGCATCCACCGCGGCTTTCGCTTGCCTGATGCGGTCAAGGATGGTGCAGCGGCCGGACGCTTCACGCTGGAAGAAGTCGCCACTGACCGCACAAACTTTCTCAAGCTGGCCGCAGGACGTATCGATGCCGTGATGATCAATTACGATGTAGGCATGTATCTGCTCGGGCAAATGAACCAGCGCGGCGTTCGCGCCCTGCAGCCCCCCCTGGCCTATCTGGACAACTACCTGGTATTTACCCGGGGAAAAGGACTCAGCAATCTTATCCCCATGTTTGACAAAGCCATTGCCGACATCCAGCAAGACGGGACCTACGCACGCCTGCGCAAGCGCTATATCAGCGAATGAATGCGCAATCTCCTGCCCTCGCCCGACGCGCAGCGTATCCCAACGCGCTCTCGCGCCTGAAAAACCCCACCCGGGCATTGATTCTTGTTCTGCTTGCCAGCCAGATCAGGCACGATGCGCGTTTTCGACTTGCCCGGCCCCCCGCCCAACACTGCCCGCGTGCAGCCAGCACGGCGTCGTGGCGGCTCGGCTTTCGACCAACAAGCAACACCGCTATCAAGCAATGGAAGCGACATGAGTATTGAACTGCTGTGGATTTCCGACAACCCGGAATGGGAAGACGTACGCTGCCCGGCCGACAAGGCGGTGCGTGAGGGCGAGCGGCTGACCATCATCTACTCCGGCGCCACCGATGAGGGCGGGCACTATGAAGGCGCTTTCGAATTCTCGCTCGGTGATGGCATGCAAAGCCTGGAAGGGGAATACACGGTGTATCCACCCAAGGGCAGCCCGGAGCCGTTTACCCAGGTAGTCGGCTTTGGCCTTACCGGCAGCATCAGGCCCTTGCCGGGTGGCGGCGTGGGCTTTGTCGGTATCTGGGATGAAGGCGGCATTGCCCAGGCATTCAGCGTGGGCCCGCTCCCCATGGCCGATGCAGCGGCAGATGAGGACGACCGCGCCTATCAGGTCGACAGCCTGCCAGATAGCGCCCTACCCGCAATATGGCGCCTGCAAGCGCTGGCATTGCGCGACTTCCACACTGCCTTGTGGCCATTTCGCCATATCGTGGCCGACAGCCCGGCGCTGGCGCCATTCGCCGCGCATATTGCCAATCTCGACGCCCTGCTGGATGGGGCGCGCCAACAGTTCGATCAAGCGCTGGCCGGCACACTGGACGGCGATGAGCTGCTGGACTGGCTGCGCGACGAGGCTTCGCTTGCACTGGAACAAATGCTGGACCAGCTGCCAGCCGTCATCATCGGCCCAGCCGAGCAAGCGGCCGCACCGGCGCTGGCAGCAACGCTGCACGGCATTGGTGAACGCCTGCACAGTGGCATCCAGATGGAGGGCTATCAGCTTTGCAAGGTGTGGTTGGGCTTGGAGTGAATGGCTTGAGAGAAATTGGCAAGGTCATATCTGATGCAGGACCGAAACGCCTTTTCGTTTCTTCTACTGCTCTACCACGTCTACAGCCTATTCCACTGGATTTGAGGCGAGCGCCGCGCCGATGAGCAAATTGGAAAAATTCCGAGTTCGCCCGGGCTACAAATCTGCGGCATTATTGATCGAATTCTGTGGAGACCATCGTGCCACCTCATTTCCCGATATTGCGGCCCTGTTGGCTAGTTCGCTGAATGCCAGGTACAAACAGCATCCAACATTGGATGTGGTACATATTGGCTTGGCAAGCGATGAATTCATCAGCTTATGGGAATACGAAAATGGCGAGTACGAGCTAATTGATGACACGTGGTCTTTATTTATATTCGCGCCAACAAACAATGCACAGATCATTTCCGACATTGAGAGGGCACTATTGCTAAGTAATCTATTCAGCAGAGAAATGATTGATTCAGCAGCCACATAACGCAATAGCGGGCAAAGCGAGCCACAGTCACCTTACAACCAGCGCGGCGCCTTCGGCCCGTGCAGCCAGCACACCAGTACCCGCTTCACCCCGGCCACCACCGGCAAGGCTGCATGCGGGTATTCCGATGGAAATACGATGGCCATGCCGGCATCGGGCCGGGCGCTCAGATCGATGTCGGGGAAATGGGTTTCGCCGCCGACAAAGTCGTCATTCAGATAGCACACCACGGTAAACACCCGGTAATCGAGGCCCGGCCCGTTATCGATATGCACGCGGTAGCCACCGCCCGGCCCGTAGCGCACTGCATTGAATTCGCTGACACAGTCGATATTCGGCCGATAGTGGTCGAGCACCCAGGGCAGGATGCGTTGCAATACGCGGGCTTCGAAACGACTCACCACCTTGGGCAAGCTGGCGAGGCCATTGCCCTCGGCCAGGCGGTCGGATGGGCGCAGGGCCACGCCATCGGCCGAGTCCGCATCGACCACCTTGGCGGCATACCAGCCAGTGTCGGCATCGAGTTCCCGACACAGCTGCTCGGCCTGCAAGCGGGTAAACAGGCGCTCCAGGCGGATGCCGGCCAACGCCATTTCCTCACGGTATTTCATGGTTTGAGCACCACCGGCGGCCCGCGCCATATCGGGCCGTCGTCAACAGTCTGGATTGCGGCGGCCAGCTTGGGCGACACCAGCAGTTTTTCGATCAGGCTGATGGCATCGGCATCGAG
>NZ_JAYRLZ010000083.1:13187-16299 GCF_041904975.1 Chitinimonas sp.
TCGGAAGTCAGCGCATGACACAGATGGCAGGCATGCACATAACGGCCCGACGCCAGGCGGTCACGGACAGGCGCAGGCAGGCGGATCACCACCTCGTGCAGATCATGGCGGTGCAGCATCGCCAGCAAGCGCGAGGCGCGGCGCCGCTTGATGATGGTCTTGACTGAATCCTGGCGCAGATTGCCCAGCGACAGCGCGCTGGTGGTGCCGACCGAATCGCAGGGCAACACCTCGCCATCGGGCCAGACAAAGTACTCATTGCGCTCCGGGCAGTCCTTTTCAAGCTCGGCATAGGGGATCGCCGCCGGTGCCGCCAGCGCTGCAACATGGCCCACCGGCACCATATCCCTGACCAGTACCTGCTCGACATCCAGATCAAACCGGTTGGCTACCTCGGTCTTGATCCGGGCAATCGGCGTCAGATCGCCACGGGTGACATAGACGCGCCGGTTCAAGCCAAGCTTGCCCGCCTCTTCCAGCAAATGCGCAATCACCTCATCGGCCACAAAAGCCTGGTGATAGATGTCGTAGCTCACCACCAGATTGTCCAGCCCGCGCGCGGCCAGCGCGCCAAGGCGCTGCGCCGCCAGACCCGGCTTGCCGGCCCAGCGGCCATTGGTCACCACCCCGAAGCCCAAGCCAAGCTCATGCGCAAGGCCAGCCAGCTCCAGCAAGGCCGGGTAGCGCAGGAACACTTCGCCACCGGTAAAGCCAAGCCGGCAGATCTCGCCAGCTGCGTGAAAGTCGCGGATGGTTTGCCTCGCGAGCGCCACATCCAGATGCTGGCGTACATGATCCTGATTGCAGTGGGCGCAGCGGATATCGCAGGCCCAGGTCAGCTGCAGCGAAAGGTATTTTCCCGGCACGGCATTCCTTTGGGAGGCTCTGAACGAATTGGGTTTTCAACTTGAGCGGCAGGTCCCGGGCAAGCCGGGACTACAGCGCCCGTAGCTAAGTTCTGATTTCTTCTCGATCCATTCCTTCCTCCTCCGCTCCCGCATTGCGCGGTGGAACCGCGCTGTTTGCGCGTCAGCGGACTCGTTCAGAGCTTCCTTTGATCAAACCTGCCTAAACGCATACCACCTTGGGGCCGCGCCAGTTCACCGTGCGCGGCGGCGGCAACTGTGCTGCCAGGGCCGGCGATTCCAGCAGCTTTTCGATCAGGCCGATGGCATTGGCATCGAGCTGTTCGGCGGCTGCGCGGGCAGCCGGGTCGGACACCAAGTCATGGCATAGCTGGCAGGCATGCACATAATGTCCGCTTGCCAAGCGATCGCGCAGGGCGGCCGGCAGGCGTATCACCACCTCATGCAGATCATGGCGGTGCAGCATGGCCAACAGGCGCGAGGCGCGGCGCCGCTTCACGATGGCCTTGGCGCTATCGCTATACACATTGCCGATTGCCAGACCCTCGTGGGTGCCAGCCGAGCAGCAAGGCAGCACCTTGCCATCGGGCCAGACCGTGTAATCACCATGGGTCGGGCAGGCCTTGTCGATCTGCCCATAGGGCAAGGCGGCCGGCGAGCCGAGCGCGGCGCCCGAGCCCAGTGGCACCACATCGCGCACCGACACCACCTCGGTAGCCACCTGCAAGCGAGCCGCCACCGAGGCGATGATCTCGCCTATCGGCGTCAGGTCGGCCCGCGATACATAGACCTGGGTGAGGACGCCCAGCTCAGCGGCGATGCGCAGCAGATCAGCCAGCCGCGCTGCCGGCACAAACGCTTCGTGGAAGGGGTCGTAGCTGACCACCAGCAGATCCAGCCCCAGTGCGCGCAAGGCGACAAGCCGCTCACGGGCGATTTCCGGCGTCCTGGCCCAGCGGCCATTGCTGATCACACCAAACGGCAAACCCAGCTGCGCGCCGACTGCGGCCACCGCCAGCATGGCCGGATAGCGCAGAAACGGCTCGCCGCCGGTAAAGCTGTAGCGATCGATTTCGCCCAGCTTGCACAGGCCGCGCAGTACCCGCTTGGCGGCAGGTACATCCAGATGGGTCTTGGCGTGATCCTGATTGCAATGGGCACAGCGGATATCGCAGGCCCAGGTCAGCAGCAGGGTGAGTTCGCGGCTCTGCAAAGCTTATTTCTTGGCTTTTTTTGTGGATTTACCGGCCTTGGCGGCGGTCGGCATGGCGGCATTCTGGTTCGGGCCGGAGGCGAGCGCTGCGTTCTGGTTAGGTCCGGCTGCCTTGGCCGCATTCTGGTTAGGACCGGCCGCCCGTGCCGTCGGCATGGCTGCATTCTGATTCGGGCCCGATGCCAGTGCGGCATTCTGATTGGGGCCGGCAGCCATGGCGGTGGGCATGGCGGCGTTCTGGTTCGGGCCGGAGGCCAGTGCTGCGTTCTGGTTAGGGCCAGAGGCCAAGGCCGCATTCTGGTTGGGGCCGGACGCCAGGGCGGCATTCTGGTTCGGACCGGAGGCCGACTTTGATGAGGACTTGGCGGGCGCTTCTGCCTGCAATTCATCGACCGACAGCTTCAGTTGCGCCAGCAAATCATCAGACACCGCAACACCGTGTTGACGGAGCAAGGTTGACAGGCCGCCGAGAAACTCGAGCCTGAGCCGGGTGTTCTTCTCGAAATGGGTTCGCAGCTGGGTCAACTCTTTTTGCAGGTTCTGTTTTGCCATGTCGGTCTCCATTTGTTGGGGCTTTCCGTATGAAAGCCGCTCCCAGCGTAGCGTCTCGGGCTACACTGTCAAGGCTGGCGCACCGCCGCTGCGGTTTTTCGGTCTGCCTGTTGTGCTTCACCCAACGATCATCCTCCGCCGACCCTGTTGACATGCTTGAACGCATTCTGTGCATCGCCCATGCCCTGATCCTGGCGGGCCTCATTCTGCTAGCCGGCCCGGCGGCTGCCCTGCCGCCCGGCGGGCATATCCGCTTTACCCACCTCGGTACCAGCGATGGACTCTCCAATGCCGCAGCGCTGACGCTCGCCCAGGATCGGCAAGGCTTTATCTGGATCGGTACGCAGACGGGGCTGGACCGCTTTGATGGCCACGAGCTGATCCACTTCCGGCGCGATTCCGGTGCGAAAAATGGCTTGCTGAGCGACTGGATCAATGTGCTGCATGTCGATCGCGATGGCGTGCTGTGGGTCGGCACCGA
>NZ_JAYRLZ010000084.1:0-16172 GCF_041904975.1 Chitinimonas sp.
GTTCCTATCGTTGCGCGAGGCGGGCCCGGAAGGCGCATTGACCGTGCGGTTCCGGCAATTTGGTGCCCTGACCCGGCCGGATCGCAATCTCACCGTTTCCGGCGAAACCACCCTGTCGGTGGAAGGGCAGACTCTGGGCCTTACCGGGCGCTTGCGTGCCGACGAAGGCTTGTTCGAATTGCAGGGGCGGCGTGCCAGCGCCTTGGGTGACGATGTGCTGGTGGTCGGCCGCAGTGAACGCAGCCGCAGCGCCAACAAGCCGCCGCCAATGAATCTGCGTTTCGATCTCGATCTCGGTGATCGTTTCCAGTTCAAAAGCCAGGGGGTGGAGGCGCGCCTCAGCGGCCTGTTGCGCGTGGCTGCCAGCCCGAACCAGCGGCTTGGCGCCAGCGGCGCGCTCAAGGTAGAGGAGGGGCGCTACCTCGCCTATGGGCAGAATCTGTCGATCAACCATGGCATCGTCAGCTTCCAGGGGCCGATCGACAATCCGGCGCTCGATTTACTGGCCGAACGCAAGAATCTGCCGGTGGCGGTCGGGGTGAAGATGGGCGGCACCTTGCTGGCACCGCAGATTTCGCTGTTCTCTGACCAGGCCATGCCCGATAGCGAGAAACTCTCGTGGCTGGTGCTGGGCCATGGCAGCACCGCCACTACCGCGCGCGGCGATGCCGATGTGCTGCTGGCGGCCGGCGAAGCGCTGTTCAGTGCCGGCCAGTCGGTGAGCCTGCGCCAGCAGCTGGCCGGCAGCCTCGGGCTCGACGATATCAGTGTCGGCCGCTCCACCGCCTACACCAGCAGCAATGACACCGGCAATGTCGGCACCGGCAGTCTGCCGGGCTCGACCACCGGGGTGGCCAATAGCGCCAGCAATCCGGCCCTGGCCAGCCGGGTGGTGACATTGGGCAAGCGGCTATCCGACCGCGCCTATGTCAGCTATGAGCAGAGCCTCGATAGCGTCGGCTATGCGGTCAAACTCAGCTACCAGCTGAGCCGGCGCATTTCGCTGGCCTTGACTGCCGGCCAGACCAGTGCCGTCGATATACTGTATTCCTGGCTTTTCTGATTGATGGCGCGTGGCGCCTTGGAAATGAACAACACATGCTGAGTTTTGAACAGCCCTTTGTCTTTGTTGACCTGGAAACCACCGGGGCCAATGCGCAACGCGACCGCATCACCGAAGTCGGCATCGTTGAATGGGACGGTGAGCAGGTGAGCGAGTGGAGCAGCCTGGTCAATCCACAGACGCCGATTCCGCCCTTTATCCAGCAGCTGACCGGCATTAACGACCAGATGGTCAGCGATGCGCCCACCTTTGCCGAGCTGGCTGAGCAAGGCTTGCTGGAGCGCCTGCGCGGCCGGGTATTTGTCGCCCATAACGCCCGCTTTGACTATGGCTTTCTGAAAAACGAATTTCGCCGCCTTGGCTGCGAATTCCGCGCCAAGGTGGTGTGCACGGTCAAGCTGTCGAAAAAGCTGTTTCCCGGCGAGTACAAGCACAATCTCGATATCGTGGCCGAGCGCAATGGTCTGGCGGTAGAGGGCGAGCGACATCGCGCCCTCACCGATGCGCGGCTGATCTACCGCTTTTTGCACAAGCTGCGCAGCGAACGCAGCGCCGAGGAGTTGGCGGCAGCGCTGGACGAAGTCAGCCGACAAGCAAGCCTGCCGGCCGGGCTTGACCCGGAACTGATCGACGCGATACCGGACTGCCATGGCGTGTATCTGCTGTATGGCGAGAATGATCTGCCGCTGTATATCGGCAAGGGTAATAACATCAAGAAGCGCGTGCTCAGCCATTTTGCTGCCGATCTGCGCTCCGCCAAGGAGGCGCGCCTTGGTCAGCAGGTGAAGCGCATCGACTGGCGTAGCACGGCCGGCGAGCTGGGTGCCTTGCTGCTTGAGGCGCAGCTGGTCAAATCGCTGCAGCCCTTGCACAATCGGCGCCTGCGCAAGCTGGAGCAGCTGTGCGCCTGGCAGTATTCACCCAGTGCCGATGGCAGCGCCCAACCGCAGCTGAAGATGGCCGATGCCGACGATTTCGCTCGCAGCGATGATCTGTTCGGTCTCTATCACAGCAGCCGCGAAGCAAGCAATGCCTTGCGCAAGATGGCCGAGGCCAACAAGCTGTGTACGGTGGTCATGGGGCTCGATCGCGCCAGCCGTCGCGTTGGCACGCCATGCTTCGGCATGCAGGTCGGCCGCTGCCGTGGCGCCTGTATCGGCAAGGAAACGCTGCTTAGCCATCAAGCCAGGCTGTGCGCGGTGCTGGCGCGCATCAAGCTCAAACGCTGGCCCTACCGCGGCCGGGTGGCGCTGCGCGAGCAGGAGGCATCGAGCAGCGCCTGCGACTGGCATATCATCGACCACTGGCGCCTGTTGGCGACAGTGTCCAGCGAAGCGGCACTGGCAGATTTTCTCGAAGCGCCCGCTACGGCAGAGTTTGATGCCGATATCTACAAGATTCTCAGCAAACATCTGGCGGGCGCTGTCAGTCTGACGGTATTGCCCATGCCGGGCGAAGCGCAGCAGTAATGGACTGCCTTGCGGTAGCTTGCCACGGCGAAGCGCACTGCTGCGGTCCTGGAGCCGATGCATGGCTGCGCGCCTGCATCGGCGTCGGGCCGCTATAGTGATACGTTCCAACACAAGGGGGGAGTTCATCATGTCTGAACCACGTCAGTCGCAGGTTCTGGTCGGTCGGCAATGCGGGGTGTACCGGATGGCCTATCGCGAATGGGGAGATCCGGCCAATCCGCGCGTATTGATCTGTGCCCATGGTCTGGGCCGCAATGGCCGCGATTTTGCCCAGCTGGCCGACAGCCTGAGTGCTGAATTCCGGGTGGTGGCGCCGGACGTGGTGGGGCGCGGGGCCAGCGAATGGTTGCGTGACCCGATGGGCTATCAGATTCCGATGTATGTGCAGGATATGCTGGTGCTGATTGCCAGGCTGCAGCCGGCTTCGCTCTCTTGGGTCGGCACCTCGATGGGCGGCCTGATCGGCATGGTGCTGGCCGCCTTGCCCGGCACACCGATCGAGCGCCTGGTACTGAACGATATCGGCCCGAATCTGGAGCGGGTGGCGCTGGCACGCATTGCCGAATACGTGGGCAAGGCGCCACGCTTTCCCAGCCGCGAGGCGGCCGAGGCCTATGTACGCCTGGTGTCGGCGCCCTTCGGACCGCACAGCGATGCGCAATGGGCCTATCTGACCGATGTGGTGTTGATGGCCGATGGCGATGGCTGGCGCCTGAATTACGATCCGGGCATTGGCGTTCCGTTCCGGCAGCTGGCCGAGATGCCGGAGATCGGCGACTTCTGGCCGTTCTACGACCGGATTGCCTGCCCGACCCTGGTCACGCGTGGCGCACTCTCCGACCTGCTGACGGTGGAAACCGCCTGCGCCATGAGCGAACGCGGCCCGCGCGCACGCTGGGTCGATTTCGACGGTGTGGGCCATGCGCCGACCTTCCTGCATGCCGACCAGATTGCCGTGGTCAGCGACTTCTTGCTGGGTGCCTAGCGAGCGCGGGTCGGAATCATGCTAGATCGCCTATTCGCCGGCCTGCAGGCAGATGCGCCCGCCAAGCTGATTGCAGCAACACTGGAGCGGCTCGATGGCCAGCCCTGCATGGTGGTGCTCGACGCCCTGTACAGCCTGCTGCGCGATGGCCTGGCCAATTCACCGGGCAGTGCTGCGGCACAGCGCTGGGTAGATGCCATTACCCCGGCTGCCGAGCAATGGGTGACGCGTGCGCTGGCCGAACTGGCCGCCGGAGAGGACAACCCGGTGCGCCGTGATCTGAGCGGCAAGCGACTCACCCTGCTGGCCGACCAGCTGGCCCATGCCTGCTATGTGGAGGCCTTGCGCGCGGCGGCTGAGGTGAAGCGCGGCGGCGGACGCGGCAGCAGCTTGCTGGCCTGGGCCACCGGCTATTTCCATTGGCTGGGCTGCGCCCATACGGCGAGAGCGCTGCTCGACTGCCATGCCGAATTGGCCTGGGACGGCATATGCAGTCTCTACGATGCCTTGCTGGCCAGCGGTGTACTCGCGGCCGAGCCGGAGGCTGCCAGCCGCGAGCCCGCCTTGTCGCTGGCGTATCTGCTGCTGGTGCACGACAGTTTTTACCTGCTGGGCGAGCAGTCGGTCGCCGCTGGCGCCAGCATCATCAACCAGCTGGCGCCCAAGCTGGTGCTGGCTGCTGATTTTCACTATGCCACGCCGCTGCTGCTGACGCCCGACACCGGCCTGGCCCGCCGGGTAGTGGGCTGGGCCGGCGCCGGTGAAATCGGCACCCATCTTTACTACGGGGTGGACGAGGTGGTGAAGCATGCCGAGGCGCTGGCGCTCGATGCACAAGCCGGCCATCCTCCGCCGTGGCTGCGCGGGGTGGTCGATGCCGCCAGCCTGATCAACAAGCTGATCGACGCCTGGACCCGCCAGCCCGGCCGCTTGCGCAATCCGGCCCTGCGCCAGAACCAGCAGGCGCATGCGGCGTTTGACTGGATGCGCATACGTGGCCTGCTTGGGCAGAAAACCGCCCGTTTGCCTGCACACGACCCGCTGATCAGCCAGGTAAAGCTGGACGATGCGGATGAGGGCGGGGCCAGCATGCTGGTGGACGAGGCGCTGGTGCCGCTATTTCACCCCGGCGTTGTTGCCTTGCGCATCGGCGGTCGCTGGTGGCTGGCGCGGCCGGTTCGCGCCGAGCCGGAGCCGGACGGCCGCTGGTTCATCGTGGTGCGCTGGCTGGCCCAGGAGGCCGACCCGGCGCGGGTGATCAGCCAGAGCGGGCAGAGCTGGCGTGCGGTGTATCTGCATCCGGGGCCCGCCAATAGCTACCGCCTCGCCTTATTGATCGATAGCGATCAGCTGGCGCTGGGCCAGCGATGCTTTGCCGAGTTGGGCGAGCAGACCCTGGCCTTATTGCCGGCCAGCATCGACCAGCTCGGCCCGGCGCTATGGCGCTATACCTGCACCCTCTATCAGGAGGCGCACTGAGCATTGTCACTGGCGCCTGGATGCGGTGGGCGGCACTGGCGGCAAGCCCTGGCATGACGCCTTGTTGTCGCCCGCCTCCGGCTTTGCTGCATGTGTCGTGCCGGCCGGTGCTGTGTCTAGCTGCACCGTGCCCTACTGTATCTGCCGGCATGCCCGGCAAATGCGCTATGGTAGCGGCTTTGCACCACGCAGCGATTATCCATGCATCCACTCAAACGCCTGCTTGCCTATGCCGCCCGCTATCGCGGCGACTTTCGCATTGCCACCCTGTATTCGGTTCTCAATAAGTTTTTCGACATCCTGCCCGAGGTGCTGATCGGCATCGCCGTCGATGTGGTGGTGAAGGGCGATCAGAGCTTTCTGGCCACCCGGGTGCTCGATGGCCTCGGTATCAGCAGTACCTGGCACCAGCTCTTGTTCCTTGGTGTGCTCAATGCCTTGATCTGGGGCGGTGAATCGCTGTTCCAGTATCTGTATGAGCTCAAATGGCGCCAGCTGGCGCAGGATATCCAGCACGATCTGCGGCTCGATGCTTACCGCCATGTGCAAAAGCTGGAGATGGCCTATTTCGAGAATCAGCGCACCGGCAATCTGATGGCCATTCTCAATGACGACATCAACCAGATGGAGCGCTTTCTCAATGGGGGCGCCAACCAGATCATCCAGGTGTTCTGCTCATCGATCATGATCAGCGCGGTGTTCTTTGTGCTGCAGCCGGGCGTGGCGCTGGTGTCGCTGTTGCCGGTGCCGCTGATCCTGTTCGGTGCCTTCTGGTTCCAGAACCGGCTGGGGCCGCGCTATGCCAAGGTGCGCGAGGCGGCTGGCGATGTATCGGCGCGGCTCAATAACAATCTGCTCGGCTTGGCCACCATCAAGGCGTTTGCCACCGAAAACCACGAGGTTGCCCATATCGAGGCGGCCAGCAACGGCTACCGCGAGGCCAATGCCCAGGCGATCCGCTTCAGCGCGGCCATCACCCCGGTGATCCGCATGGCCATCCTGTCCGGCTTTTCGGCCGCTCTGCTCTATGGTGGCTGGCTTACCCTGCATGGGCAGATGGCGGTGGGCGCCTTCTCGGTGCTGGTTTACCTGACCCAGCGCCTGCTATGGCCGTTTACCGGTCTGGCCGAAGTGGCCGATATGTACCAGCGCTCGGTGGCGGCGATATCACGGGCGATGGATGTGCTCGATACCCCGATCGCCATCCCCTATGAAGGCAAGCATTTTCCGGTGGCACAGGCGCGTGGCGAGCTGCGCTTCGAGCAAGTCAACTTCAGCTATGGCGAGCGCCCGACCCTGCGCGATATCGATCTGACCATTGCTGCCGGCCAGACGGTGGCCTTTGTCGGCTCGACCGGCTCGGGCAAGTCGACGCTGATCAAGCTGCTGCTGCGCTTTTACAGCGCACAGTCGGGCCGCATCCTGCTCGATGGCCAGCCTATCGTTGACTTGAACCTGCAGGATCTGCGCCGCGCTATCGGCTATGTGTCGCAAGACACCTTCCTCACCGATGGCACGGTGGCGGAAAACATTGCCTACGGTGTGGCCGATGCCAGCGATGCCGCCATTGCCGAGGCGGCTCGCCTGGCTGAATGCACCGAATTCATCGACAAGCTACCCTTGGGATTCGCGACAAGGGTGGGCGAGCGCGGCCAGAAGCTCAGCGGCGGCCAGCGTCAGCGTCTGGCCCTGGCGCGCGCCATTCTGAAGAATCCGCCCATCCTGATTCTTGACGAAGCGACCAGCGCGGTGGACAACGAAACCGAAGCGGCCATCCAGCGCTCGCTCGAGGTGGTCAGCCGCAATCGCACCACCTTGGTGATTGCTCACCGCCTGTCCACCATCCGCCATGCCGATTGCATCCATGTGCTGGAAGACGGACGCATGGTGGAGAACGGCAGCCACGAGCAATTGCTGGCGCGCAATGGCAACTATGCGGCGCTGTGGCGTTTGCAGACCGGCGAGCGGCAAACGCTGGCACACGTAATCTAGTTCTTCAGTACACGACGGAGGCACCATGTCGATTGCACCTGTTCATTTGGCCGCTGCGGCACCGCCCTGGGGAACCCTGATCGGTGGTGGTGCCTACCAGCAAAACGGGCAGACCCACTATCTGCTGAGTGTCTTTGATACGGCGCGCCGTCAGCCTGCGGGCATTCCAACCAGCTTCTTGCCGCATGGCATCGCCATCGACCCGCGCTGCACCACCCGCGTGCTGGTATTCGAGAAGATCGGCCCTGGCGCCTGCGAGGTTGACCTCGCAAGCGGCCGGCAGATGCAAGCGATTGCTCCGGCACCCGGCCATCACTTCTACGGCCATGGCGCGTTTTCAGCGGATGGTGGCCGGGTCTTCGCCACCGAGACGGCGCTCGATGGCTTGAGTGGCGCCATCTCGGTGCGCGATGGCGATAGCCTCGACTACCTGGAATCATTTCCGACCCATGGACACAAGCCGCACGATTGCCTGCTGATCGACGATGGCAAGGTGCTGGTGGTGGCAAATGCCGGCTCGGGTCGTTTCGGCGAGGCGGCAAGCGTGTGCTATGTCGAGGTTGATACCGGCCGTCTGCTGGAGCGCATGACACTGGATACGCTGGAATTCAATGCCGGGCATCTCGCCATAGCCGCCGACGGTGGTCTGGCGCTGGTATCGGCACCACGCGATGGCCTGGACGCCAGTCATAGTGGCGGAGTGAGCTTGCGCCGTGCCGGCGAGGCGATGCACGCCGTATCGCCCGGCGCGGCCATTCCAAGAAGCTTGCAGGGCGAAACACTCAGCGTGGCAATCGACCCGGACGGCCGCTATGCCATCAGCTGTACGCCGGATGCCGATCTGGTCTGCATCTGGGATATGCACAGCCAGGCCCTGGTCAAGACACTATCGCTGCTTCGTCCGCGCGGCGTCACCCTGACCGCCGATGGTCAGCATTTCGAAATCACCTATGGCAACAATGCGGCCGTGGTTGCGCTCTCGGTAGACGGGCTCAGCCTGGTTGGCCGTTCCTACTGCGAGAACAGCTTTATTACCGGTTCGCATGTGTGGAACTGGGAACGCGAGTGCCAGAAGATTGCGGCAGGACGTGCATGATGCTGCCACTTCGCACCGAACGCCTTGCATTGCGTCAAGTCACCTACGACGATGCCAGCTTTGTACTGGAACTGATCAACGATCCGGAATGGATACGCAATATCAGCGATCGCGGCATCCGTACCGTGGAGGCGGTGCGTGGCTATATCGACGAGGTGTTGCTGGCCAGCTATGCCAAGCATGGCTTTGGCCTGTACCGGATCGGGCGGCGGGCCGATGATGTGCCGATCGGCATGTGTGGCCTGATCCGGCGCGACACCTTGCCGGATGTGGATATCGGCTATGCGCTGTTGCCCGCTTATCGCGGCCAGGGCTATGCACTGGAGGCGGCGCAGGCGGTGCTTGAGCATGGTCGCCGTGATCATGGGCTCAAGCGCCTGCTTGGCATTGCCTCGGCGAGCAATCTGGGCTCGAGGCGCATTCTGGAGCGACTGGGGCTGGTGTACCAGGGTATGCGCGAAGACACCGGCTTTGCCGAGCCGAGCTGCTTGTATGCGATCGAGTTCACCGATACGGGTGCAGCCATATGCTGAATGAAACGCCAGCAGACGATTGCCAGGCCATCGAAGCATTGGTTGCCCGCTTTTTGCAGGCGTTTTCGCAAACGCCAGACGCGCCGGTCGATCTGGGCATCTTGCATAGCCTGTGTTTGCCGCAGGCCCTGATGGTCAAATGCGTCGGGGCTGAACGGCAGGTGTATGACCTGGCCAGCTTTATCGCGCCGCGCGAGGCCTTGCTCAATGGTGGCGGCATCAGTGGTTTTCGCGAATACCCGCTTGAGGGACGCACCGATGTGTTTGGCCAGATTGCCCAGCATCTGTGCAGCTACGAAAAGTCCTGGCTGGCAGGTGGGCAGGCCCGGCAAGGCAGGGGAGTGAAGACTTTCCAGCTGGTGCGCATGAACGATGGCTGGAAGATCAGCGCCATGGCCTGGGATGATGAGCGCGAACACCTGGTGTGCGATGTAGAGGGAAAGCTGCCATTGCCTGTACCAGTGCGGTTCTCCAAAGAATCGGGCTGTGTCTATAATGGTCGGCCAGACCCAACGAGGAGATAACAATGAGCAAGTGGAAAACCTTCCCGCATGATGCCAGCGGTTTTGCCTATGAGGGTGATGCGCTATGGAAAGCCTGGGAGCGCCTGCACGCTGGCGATCAGGAGCCCTGGCCGGAAGATGAGGCCAGCCAGGATGCCTGGCGCGCCTACCATCGTGGCGACTTCCAGAATGCGGTGGCCCTGGGTCTGAAGGCCGAAACCGCGTCCGGCATGGCGGCGGCCAACAAGGCACAGTCGATTTACGCCACCTATCTGGTGGAGGACGAGGACGAAAAGAAAGAGCTGTTCGAGGAAGTGGCTGATCGCGCCGAAGTGGCGCTGAAGGAATACCCGAACAGCATCAATGCCCATTACCAGCATGCCTATGCGCTGGGCCGTTATAGCCAGGCGATCTCGATTGCCAAGGCGCTGGCGCAAGGCCTGGCCGGCAAATGCAAGGCCAGCCTCGACAAGACCCTGGCACTGGCGCCCGACCATGCCGAAGCGCATATTGCCCTGGGCGCTTATCACGCCGAGATCATCGGCAAGGTAGGTAGCATGGTTGGCTCGCTTACCTATGGTGTATCCAAGGATGCCGCCGAAGCGCATTACCAGAAGGCGCTGGAGCTGATCAGCGGCTCGGCCATTGCCCGTATCGAATACGCCAATGGCTTGTTGACCATGTATGGCAATAAAAAAGTCAAAGACGCGACGGCGCTGTATGAAGAGGCCGCCGAATGCGAAGCGGCGGACGCAATGGAGCGGCTCGATGTGGAATTCGCCAAGTCCGAACTGAGTGACTGATCCGCGCTGATCGGTTCGCCAAAACGACAAAGCCACCGCATGCGGTGGCTTTGTGCTTGTTGCGGCAAATGATTACAGATGGGCGCGGATCACCTCGGCCAGGGTCTTCACCCCTTCCTCGATCTTCTCGGGCGAGGCATGGCTGAAGTTGAGGCGCAGCTCATTGGAAACCCGTGGCACGGCGTAGAAGGGTTTGCCGGGCATAAAGGCCACCTTGCGATCCAGCGCTGGCTGCAACAAGTCATAGCTGTCGATATTGGCCTTGAGCTTTAGCCAGAAGAACAGGCCGCCCGGTGGCTTCACCCAGTCGGCAATATCGTGGAAATGCTTGTCGAGCGCGGCGGCCATGATGTCGCGCTTGCCGTGGTAAAACTGGCGCAGGCGGGCGATATGGGCCGGGTAGTCGCTTGATGTCAGCAGCTTGTGCATGGCCCACTGGCCCTGGCGATTGGTATGCAGGTCGGCGGCTTGCTTGAGCTTGTACAGATGCGGCATCAAGTCAGGCGAGCAGGCCAGATAGGCGACGCGCAGGCCGGGAATGGCGGTCTTGGAGAAGGTGCCGAAATGGATCCACGACGCCTTTTTCAGGCGGGCGCAGATCGGCGCGCGGTCGCACTGGTCGTACACCAGTTCGCGGTAGGGCTCGTCTTCCAGCAAGGTGACGTTGTATTCGTCGAACAGATCGGCGACGCGCTGGCGCGCCGCTTCGTCATAGCAAACGCCGGACGGATTCTGGAAGGTGGGAATCAGGTAGGCAAAACGTGGCCGCTCGCTCTTCACTTTGCGTTCCAGCTCATCGAGGTCCACCCCGGTCGCGGTAAGCGGCACCTCGACAAAGCGGGCGCCATACAGGCTGTAGCACTGCACTGCCGCCAGGAAGGTCGGTGCTTCCACCATGACCGGCGTGCCTTCATCGACAAATAGCTTGGCCGACAGATCAAGGCCTTGCTGCGAGCCGGTAAGAATCAGGATGTCCTCGGCGCCGACCTTGACGCCATTCTTGCTCATTTCCGCCGCAACGGCCTCGCGCAGCCACTTTTCGCCTTCGCTCGGGCCGTATTGGCTCAGATTGTCCGGCAGACCGGTGAAGTCGAGCTTGGGCATGGCTTCGGGGGCTGGGAGCCCGCCGGCAAAGGAAATCATGTCCGGCTGGTTGGCAACAGCCAGAATCTCGCGCACCAGCGAGCCCTGCAAGCGATTGATACGTTCAGAAAACATGGGTTGTCTCTTATCGGAATAGGGTGACGACGGCGCAACCATGACGCAAATTGCCGCCATTCACAAGGAACAGCGGCAAATTGTTCCCGCCATAACTGTACTGGCGGCGGTAGTCTTTCACGGTGTCGTCCCGCCGTAGGGCGAGGGCGCTGCCTGGCAGCTACTGCGCAATGCGCCAGCGCTGGGCAGCGGTGCCATTGCACTCGACAATCTGCACCTGCGTCCCGTTGCGGGTGTCGGCGTTGTAGACGTCAAGGCATTTGCCGGCCAGGCCGCGAATCTCGCCATCGGCCAGCCACCATTGCTGCGCCTTGGTGCCATTGCATTCCCATAATTGCACGGGCGTGTAGTCGTCGGTGTCGCCGTTCTGTACATCGAGACATTTTCCGGCCATGCCGCGTATTTCACCGGTACGCGGAATATGAATCCAGTTTTGCGCCTTGGTCTGGTTGCAGCTCCACAGTTGTACCCGGGTGCCATTGGCGGTGCCCTGATGATCGACATCGAGGCATTTGCCCAAGGCAATGATTTCATCGGCGGCGACTGGGACAATACCCAGCATCAATATGCCAATCAAGACGGTAAACAGGTTTTTGATGGCAAGGCTGCCTGGATTAAGCGTGCGTAGCATGGTTTCGGCTTTCAATTGAATATGTGCGAATCGATAAAGTGCCGGCCGCGTGTCGACGCCGCATGGCAAGCAGCCAGCATGCAGAGCTTAATGGCTTTGCCGGGGGAATCCAGTAAGCAACGCTAAGCCTGCTAAGCAATCGCTAAGTCGGAGCCGAATGGATCGAAGGCGAAGAGGCGAGTCTGCTGTGGGCCTTGCAGGCGCCGCAAATCCGGGATGGCACATTCTGCGAATCGCTTTGTTTCAGACTGGCTTTGCAGCGACGCTATGCTCTAGCAACGACCTTTCGATTTACCCAATGCGATACAACGCGCTTTGCTACTGCCGTGTTCACCCGGTTACGGACAATGCTCAATTAACGCTTGACCCAAATGGACGCGAGACTGCAAGAATTCGTATTGCGTACTTACCATTCATTGCCTGAATGCGGGAAAGGAAGACATGGGTTTACTGACAGTCTCCGTGCCATTCTATTTTTTAAATGGCTTGGCGATGCGCTGACTAATCGAGCTAAGGTGCTGATTTTAACTTCGGGTAAATTTCGCCAATTCGGCGGTTAAATTAAATGAAATGCCGTTGCTGTCAAAGAATTGCTGCACATCCTGAATAATGGCCTTGCCGCCTTCGCGCTTCGAGGCGCCACGAATCGAGGCGAGGATTAGCGCTTGAGGGTCAATTGTGCACGATGCGGTATCCGACTGCTGTTTTTGTGCTGTTTCGATCATAAAGTTCAGGCCAATGGCCATATCCGACGCAGTGCTCATGCCGTTCTGAAGGTGATAGTTGTTCATTGCCTGAAGCCATCTTCCTACGATTTCATCAGGGTTCCGTGGCGCAGAAACAGGGACATTCAACATCTTGCCACTAGCAATACCTTCGGCGCGAATTCGCGCAGATGCCGCGTCGAATTGCATGGCGAATGAAGAGGCCGATACTTTCTCTGCCCTGTTGTTGGCCGCCGAGATTTGAAGTGCTGCATTGACAGGCAGTTTATCGACAGATGGCATGGTTCAAATCCTCCTGAGAATTTAGGCTGTATCAAGACCTTGGGCGTAACCTTTTTACTTTCAAAGTCCATTCTCGCAAGTGCCTCCGGACTCATGCGATCGCTGCGACGGAGGCCATTAATGCGTGGGCCATCGTCTCGGAGTCAGGTCTGCCATTATGTTCAAGCATGATGCGTACCCATTTTCAATAGCCAAGGGTATTCGCTAGCATCAATTCCGGCATCGAAGCGCAACGCATTGTGCCGAATGGGCTGCATGGACAAGTGCTGTGTTCGCTTACCTTGCAAGAAATTTGAGGCGCTGCGACCACGGTGCATTCCAATTGGCCCGCAATAAGACAGCACCCAGGCGAAAAAGCGCCACCAAGGTTTCGCCGGGCTGTGCCGGCTTTTCAATGCTTGCGGCTGGGTCAGAGCTTGCGCACCGTGGCGGAACGAACCGCTTGCCCCGCCCCTATGCTGCCACGGCTGGCAGATAGCCAGCCGTGGCAGGGGTAGCGCTGTGTCGGGTGTTTACAAACCGCGCACCGCGTAGATGGCCAGGGTATTGCGCCAAAAGCCTTTGTAATCCATGCCGCAGCCGAACAGGAAGCGATCTTCCACCTCCAGGCCGACAAAGTCGCCGGTCATGCCGGGGCGGGCCTTGCGATGGTGTTTTTTGTTGATGACCACGGCAGTCAGGACCTCCAAGGCGCCCTGTTCGCGGCAATAGTCGATCACCGCGGCCAGGGTATTGCCCTCGTCGAGAATGTCGTCAACGATCAGCACGGTGCGGCCCTGCATGTTCTCGCTGGGTTTGACCTTCCAGTGCAATTGGCCGCCCTGGGTCTTGTCGCCATAACGGGTGGCGTGCAGATAGCTCACTTCCAGCGGAAAGCGCAAACGGGGCAGGAGCTGGCCGGCGGCGATAATGCCGCCATTGAGTACCACATAGACCAAGGGGCTGCGATCGCCGATGCGTTCGGCGATCTGGCCGGCCATCTTGTCCAGCGCGGCGGCCACTTCGGCATCGTCATGCAGGCAGTCGGCCTCTTGCATGACCTTGACGATTTCTTCACGGTTCATTGTTTTCTCCCAAGTCAGCCAAAGCAAAAAAGGCGCGAAGGGTAGCGGCGTTACGGCGGTATTTCAAGGACTTGCAAGCAGCATAGTCGAAACAAACGGATGACGAATGCAAGGCAATGGTTTACCATGCGCGCCGTCTTTGGGGAGTAGCCGATCCATCACTCCGATGGAAGCACCAGTCAACATACTTGCCGCATAGCGGCATGGCTGGAGCAGCAATATCGCCCGATATTGCCTGGCAAGACCACGGACGCAGCAAGCCGGCTTGGGGCCGCGGCAGCTGCGTTCATGGTTGCGTGCCGGCCCCGAAGGAAATCCCATGGAAGCGTTTTTACTCTCGACCGGCATGGTCGCCCTGGCCGAGATCGGCGATAAGACCCAGTTGCTGGCCTTGGTGCTGGCGGCGCGTTTTCGCAAGCCGATACCGATTGTGCTAGGCATTTTCACGGCTACCGTGATCAACCATGCCCTGGCCGGCGCGGCTGGCGTCTGGCTATTGGCGCAACTGGGCCCACAGCTGCTGCGCTGGTTGCTGGCGGCCTCGTTTATCGGTATGGCGCTGTGGATGCTGATTCCCGACAAGCTCGATGACGGCGAAGCACGCATCAGCGAGCGCTTCGGCGTGTTTGGCGCCACCGTGCTGGCGTTCTTTCTGGCTGAAATGGGCGACAAGACCCAGATCGCCACGGTGGCTCTGGCTGCCCGTTACCATGACTTCGTGTGGGTGGTGGCCGGCAGCACCACCGGACTGATGCTGGCTGACGCGCCGGCGGTGTGGATAGGCGACCGGATGGCGCAAAAGCTGCCTGTTACCGTGTTGCACCGCATTGCCGCCGCCTTGTTTGCGCTACTGGGTGTGCTGGCCGCCCTGGGTGTGGGCATGTAGTTGCTGGCTCAGTCCACGCCGGCCCGTATCTGCAGATTGCGGCCGGCGCCCAGCCCGGCCGCCAGGGCTAATGCGCTCAGCAGCACGAACAGGCCGGCCACTGCATGCCAGTGGCCGGTCCATTCATGCAACAGGCCTACGCCGAGCGGGCCCAGTGCGGCGATGGTGTAGCCGCCGCCTTGCGCCATGCCGGACAGCTCGCCCGCCACCTGGGCGTCATGAGCGCGCAATACGATCAGGGTCAGGGCAATGCTGAAGGTGCCGCCTTGCCCGAGTCCGAGCAATACGGCCCACCACCACACCTGCCCGATGGGCGCATACACGCAGCCGAGCAGACCGGCCAGGGTCATGCCCAGCACGACCACGATCGCCAGCCGCTGGTCGCGGCCGCGCGTAGCAAACCACGGTCCGGTCAGGGCGGTGATCAGCTGCATCAGCACCGACAGCGACATCATGAAACCGGCCGCCAGCGCGCTCATGCCGCGATCAGCGAGAATGGTGGGCAGCCAGCCGAACACGCAGTAAGACAGCGAAGATTGCGCGCCCATATACACCATCACCTGCCAGGCCAGGGGTTTGCGCCACAGGCTGCCCAGCCTGGCTTGATTGCCGAGCGCGCGGTGCTCCGCCAGCTGCGGCAGCCAGACCAGGGCCGCCAAGGCCGCCGGCACGGCCCAGAACGCGAGGCCGAGTCGCCAGTCGCTGCCGGCCAGTTGCTGTACCGGCACCGACAAACCGGCAGCAATGGCCGCCCCGAGGCTGAGCGACATGGTGTACAGCCCGGTGACTGCGCCCAGGCGCTGGGGAAACTCGCGTTTGACGATGGCCGGCAGGATCACATTGCCGATACCAATGGCGGCGCCGGCCATCACCGTGCCAATGAACAGCCCGCCCAGACCGCTGAATGGCCGCAGCA
This sequence comes from Chitinimonas sp., assembly GCF_041904975.1. Taxonomy (NCBI): domain Bacteria; kingdom Pseudomonadati; phylum Pseudomonadota; class Betaproteobacteria; order Neisseriales; family Chitinibacteraceae; genus Chitinimonas; species Chitinimonas sp. The sequence continues at coordinate 15,649 of NZ_JAYRLZ010000084.1, forward strand.
GCAAGCCGCAGATCAACAGGCCAAGCGCCAGCAAGATGGTCTGTTCGGCGCCGATACGCCGTGCCAGTAGCGGCGCAAATGGCGCAAACAGTCCAAGGCACAGCACCGGCAGGGTCGTCAGCAGGCCGGCGGCGCTGGCCGACAGATGGGCGCCGGAGCGGATGGCCGACAAGAGCGGCGCAACGCTGGCCAAGGCGGGCCGCAGGTTCAGCCCGACCAGCACCATGGCGATCAGCAGCCATAGCGACTGGTGTTTGCGAGGGAGAGACAAGTGCTTTCCTTGAGCGATGCTCGAACGTGCGAGCAGGGTAGGGCGAATAAAGCAGCGGGTTGCTGTGCGGGCGAGCCGTGCATTGATCGGCACGCATCGGGCATGTTTCGCCCGAGTCGGCGTGAAGCCGGAAAAGACCCGGCTTCGCGGCTGAAGCCGCTCGCACAAATCGCACAGCCCTGATCACTGATCAGGAAACACGCCGGTCGACAGATAGCGATCGCCGCGATCGCAGACAATGCTGACAATGGTG
>NZ_JAYRLZ010000085.1:0-15950 GCF_041904975.1 Chitinimonas sp.
AACGCCTCCTTGCTGCCCAGTTCCACCAATTCGCCGGCGTACATGATGCCGACCCGGTCCGCTACCTGGGCCACTACGCCCAGATCATGGGTGATCAGCAAAATCGCCATATGGCGCTCGTTCTGCAGATCGATCAGCAGATCGAGGATCTGCTTTTGCACGGTGACATCAAGCGCGGTGGTCGGCTCGTCGGCGATCAGCAGCTCCGGCTCGGTCGCCAGCGCCATGGCGATCATCACCCGCTGCTTCTGGCCGCCCGACATCTGGAACGGGTAGGTATCGATGCGCCGTTCCGGCTCGGGAATGCCGACGCGCTTGGCCCAGTCGATCGCCTTGGCGCGGGCGGCGGCGCCACGCAGATCGGTGTGGGTCTCGACCACTTCGATGATCTGGGCACCGACGGTCATCACCGGGTTCAGGCTGGTGGCGGGCTCCTGGAAAATCATTGCCACCCGGCCGCCCCGATACTGGCGCATCTCGCGCTCGGGCAACTCGGCCAGATTGGCGCTGCCCAGCATCACATCGCCACTGGCAATGCAGGCATTGTCGGGCAGCAGGCGCGAGATCGACAGAGCGGTGACCGACTTGCCCGAACCGGATTCGCCAACCAAGGCAAAGGTTTCGCCGGGGTTGATGGACAGGCTGACACCATCAACCGCCACCACGAGGCCCTGGCTGGAATAGATTTCGGTACGGACTTGGTCGAGCTTCAACATGGGATTTCTCCGAGGCCAAGCGAGTGGCTTGACCCGATAACTGCAAATTCTGTAAGCACAGAGGACAGGGAGAACACAGAGAGCACAGAGCAAAAGCAATCGGCTTTACTTTTGACCAGTGAATGCTGGTAAGTAGGCCGCTGCCTCACGCTTGAGCGATTCGCTTTTCTCTGTGTGCTCTGTGTTCTCCCCGCTCTCTGTGTCTACAGGTGTTGTTGGCAGTGCCTTATTTATGTATCGCCCGTGGATCAAAGGCGTCGCGGATGGCGTCGGCGAACAGGTTGGCCGACAGCACCATGGTGAACATAAAGGTGAAGGCGGTCGCCAGGGTCCACCAGATGGTGGGCTCGCGCGATAGCTCCAGGCGGGCGGTGTTGATCAGGGTGCCGAAGCTGGCCATGGCCGGGTCCACACCGATGCCGACAAAGGACAGCACCGCCTCGGCCAGTACCAGGCCGGAGAAGTTGATCACCATGCTGATCAGGATCAGGTGCATCACATTGGGCAACAGGTGCACGCTGAGTATCCGCCAGGTGGATACGCCGAAGGCCTGCGCTGCCTGGATGTACTCGGCTTCGCGCAATTTGATCACCTCGCCACGGATCAGCCGGCACAGATCGGTCCAGCTGGTCATGCCGAGAATCAGGCACAGGAAGAACAGGCGGGCGTCGGTGCGCTCGGCCGAGGTGGCAAAGATATCGGCATGGCTGTCGATAAAGGTCATCAGGATCAACACCATGGCGGCGATCATCAGCACATAGGGAATCGAGTTGATCACCGTGTAGATGTACTGGATTACCTCATCGACCCAGCCGCGCAGAAAGCCGGCGAGGATGCCAAGGCCAACGGCAATCGGCATGGTCACCAGGGTGGACATGGTGCCGATCACCAGGGCGGTGCGGATGCTCTTGAGCACTACATAGAGCAGGTCGTTGCCGGTGCGGTCGGTACCGAATACATGGTATTGGCCGGCCAGACCATGCACGGCGCCGGTGAGGATGAACAGCAGGCCCAGGGTGCCGAGCACCGCGCGTACCGGCAGCTTGCTGTGGCCGGCACGGATGCTTTTCCAGGCGCTGGCGATACTGCTGCCATTGCGACGTGCCTTGATGGCCGACACAGCGAGCGCCAGTACAAAGATCGCCAGCATGCCACGGGCGGCACCGGCAAAGGCGCGCTGGCTCACATCACTGAGCCATTGGCTGTCCGGGTCTTGCAGATGCGCACCACCAAAGGTCAGGCGTGGATAGCGGCGCACCGTCTGCCCATCCACGACCGATGCGGTTTTTTCATACGCCACGGTAGCCAAGGGTGCCGAATAACTGCTTTCACGGCTGGTGGCCTGATGGGCGAGCAGGGCGTCGAGTGCCGAGTGGGTTTCCGTCGCGTAGGCGACTTCGCCATTCTGGCTGGCGATACGGCTGCGGTAATGCAGGCTGTCGAGCACGCCAATGCTGATAAACGCCAGCAATACGGTGGCGGCAGCGGCGCCGACCGGATTGGCAAAGGCCTTGCGCCAGGTCACTGCCAGATGCGGGGTGCGGATGATCTTCCAGGCATACAGCGCCACACCAATCAGCACCAGGAAGACCACCCAGTCGGTCCACAGGAATACGGGTTTCATAGACAGGAATCCTTACTGCAGACGTACCCGGGGGTCGGCCCAGGCATAGGCAAAATCGGTCAGCAGATAGGTGCTGACATAGAGGAAGGAGCCGAAGAACACCATGGCGCGGACGATGGAGAAGTCCTGGTTGGATATGCCTTCCACGGTGAAGCGGCCGAGGCCGGGAATGCCGAAGAAGGTTTCCAGCACGATGGAGCCGGCCAGTAGCGCCGGCAGCAACAGGCCGGCCGAGGTGATGATGGGTATCAGCGAATTTCGCAGGATATGGCGCAGCAGGACCACCACTTCCGACAGGCCCTTGGCGCGGGCAGTGCGGACATAGTCCTTGCCCAGCTCTTCGAGGAAAATGGTGCGATACAGGCGGGTATCGGGCCCCAGCTGCGACAGGATCGCCACCAGCACCGGCAGGATCAGGAACTTGAACATGCCGGGCGGCGGCGCATAGCCCGATAGCGGCATGACTGCCATCAGCCTGCCGAACACATACTGGCCCATGATGATGAAGAACAAGGACGAGATCGACATCAAGGCCACCAGCACAACCACGCCGGCAGTGTCCAGATAGCTGTAGCGGAACAGCACGATGCCAAGTGCAAACACGATGGAAAGGCCGATGGCGATGATGAACACTGGCGTCGCCACCGCCAGGGTCGGGCCGATGCGCTTGCTCAGCTCGTAGGCGATATTGCGGCCATCGGCAGTGCGGCCGAAGTCGCCCTGCATGATGCCGGCCGAGCTTTCGGCAAACACCGTCTGGGTCAGTTTTTCCACGCCGCTTGCGGTGGCATTGAAATACAGCGGCTTGTCATAACCCTGCTGGGCTTTCCAGCGCTCGATCGCCTCGCTGGTGACATGCCGACCGCCCAGCTGCAGCCGCGCCATGTCCTCTGGCGTATTGACCGAGAAGAACAGGAAAAAGGTGACAAAGTTGATGCCGGCCAGAACCAGCAGGGAATACAGGGTGCGACGGATCAGGTAGGCGATCATTTTGCCTTCCCCTTAAGAGTGTTGCTGGCAACAGCAATGCGCGATACGCGAGCGCTGGCCGCCTCGCGACGTTTGAACAGGCGGCGGGCTGGCCATAGCAGCAAAGCGAGGATCAGTGCACCGACCGCGAGCGGCCACAGGCGCGGCTGGTTCCACTCGGCAACCCGGCGTACCCGCTCGGCACCATCCACCCGCAGGTATTTGATCCGGTCATTGACGATGGCGGTGGGCTTGGCGTTATGCAGCCAGGGCTGATACATGCCGACCGAACCGGGGAAGATGCCGAACGACCAGGGTGCATCGTGGCGCACGATGTCGACCATCTGGTCGATCACTTTTTGCCGCGCCGGGCCATCCGGCAACACCTTCATCTGGTCATACAGCTTGTCGTAGGCCGGATTGGCGTAGTTGCTGGCGTTTTCGCCCTGGAACTTCACCTTGCCCTGGGCGCTGGTCAGCAGGCCGAGGTAATTCTCCGGGTCGGGATAGTCCGGGTTCCACCCCCAGAAATAAATCTGGCTGTTTCCCTTGAGCATGCGCTCCTGAAAGCGATTGAAGTCGGCGGCGCGGATTTCCAGCTGGATGCCAAGCTTCTTGTATTGCTTGACCTGCCAGTCCAGCCGCGCCTGGAAGGTCGGCTCCACGCCATTGGCGTCGTAGAACAGCACCAAGGGCTTGCCGGTGACTGCATCGCGCCCATCCGGGTAGCCGGCCTCGGCCAGCAGCTTTTTCGCTTCTTCAATGGGCCGGCGCACCGCACGGCCATCGCGCCACACATGGGTGACCGGGTTCATGCCCTCCTTGCCATTGCGATAGCCGAACAGGCCGACTGGTACCGGGCTCATCGCCGGCTCTGCCTGGCCGTACAGGTCGAAAAAGATCGCGCACCATTCTTCCCAGTCGGTAGCAATCGACAGCGCCTGTCGCAGCTTGCGATTGCGCTCCTGCCGCTCGGGCGTATCGCCCTTGCCAACAACCGGGTCAAGCTGGTTGAAACCGACATACCAGTTGTTCGGATCGACCATGGGCAGCACCTGGATGCCATGTTCCTTGATCTTCTGGTAGCGGCCACTCTGGTCGATCTTTTCCTTGAGCAGGTCGAATCCGACGTCGATACGGCTGATGTCCGGATTGTCGTAATAGCCCTGCATGAACTTGGCCATCTTCGGCTCGCGTTCCTTTTCCAGCAGGAACACCACCTTGTCCAGAAACGGCAGGCGTTTACCGGCATCGGCCAACAAGCCGCGCTGGCGGTCTTCCGGCATGCCTTCGCTGGGGTAGAGCTCTTCGTGGTAGTTGGGGTTGCGCACCATGACGTAGCGGCTTGGGCCGTGTTCGGTGAGCATGAAGGGGCCGGAGCCGATCGGCCAGTTGTTCATGGTGATGCCTTGTTCGGCCATTCCGCGCTGGGCATAGAATTTTTCGGCTTCCCAGGGCATGGGCGACATAAAGGTCATCGCCATCCAGTACTTGATCTGCGGATAGGCACCGTTCAGGCGGATTTCCAGGGTATGGTCGTCCAGTGCGCGCACGCCGCTGATCTCGTCGCGGCGCAGATCGCGCCAGGGCAGATAGCGGTCGCGCGGCGGCAGAGCCTTCGCCAGCGCGCCATGTTCCAGCCTGAGCTTGTCGCCATAGTCCTTCAGGCCGACGATGTACTGGTTGATCTGGCTATAGATCGGCGACGGCGTTGCTACCCAGGGGCTGGCCAGGCGCTTGATCTGGTAGACAAAATCGCCGGCCGTCACTTCGCGGGTAGACGTGGCGGCTTTATCCAAGGGGAAATCCCAGGGACTGTGTTTGCCGGAAATGTCGGCCGGCTTCAGGTCGTGATAGAGGAACTGGCCGTTGGCATCCTTGGCTAGTGCCGGGTGCGGCTGGTATTTCAGGCCGTGACGGATCTTGATGGTGTAGACACTGGTGGCAATCTGTTCGCCCGGCGCATTGTCGGGCAGGTCTCGCCCATCCTTGTCAAGAAAGTGCGGCAGCGGTACCGCTTCGGCGCTCAGGCCGATCTGCGTATACGGGCGTTTCAGGTAGTGGTAGCTGAGCAGCGGCTCGTAAGTGCCATACATCCACGGCGTTTCCGGCAGCGAGTACGAGCTGACCGGATCGAGATATTTATGCACTTCCTCGAACGAGGTGTAGAAGGTATTGCCAGCAATATCGGCAACCGGATAGGGCTGGTTGGCAGTTTCACAGCCGGCCAGCAGGGCGGCGAGCGCAATGCCGGCCAGCGCGTGCTTGCGCGAGAATAAGGACATGGACAGCTACCTGCGTGGATTACGGCACCGGCGGTGCGACGGGCGCGATGATGCCACGTTGGGGCGTATCAGGTAGTACCGATATTGTCAGTGTGGGTTTTTCGCCATCGTCGCGGGGCTGGAACATCCGCGTCTTGGGGGGCGCTGTGCGCAAAGCGTATGAAGCACCGCCAATGCAGAAAGCCATTGCTGCTGTTGGCGCTAGCTGCGCCTTTGCAGAAAGCCGCTCCGGCCTTGGATGGCTGCTTATTTCAGGCCGGTGCAGCCGGATACCAGCTGCTTGATGGACGGCAAGTCGACGATCTCGATTTGTTTGCCCTGTACCGCAATCCAGCCTTCGGCCTGAAAGCGCGAAAAGGTACGGCTCACCGTTTCCAGCTTCATGCCCAGATAGCTGCCTATTTCTTCGCGGGTCATGCGCAGCACGAAATTGGTGGAAGAGAAACCACGCGCGGTCATGCGCTGCGACAGGTTCAGCAGGAAGGCTACCAATCGTTCTTCGGCGCGCATATTGCCCAGCAGCATCATCACGCCCTGGTCGCGGACGATTTCGCGGCTCATCAGCTTGTAAAAGTGCCGCGTCAGCGCCGGGATCTTGTGCGCCAGCTCTTCGATCTGGTGGTAGGGCAGCTCGCAAACTTCGCAGTCTTCCAGCGCCAGTGCGGTGCAGGCATGGCGGTTGTCGCCCAGTGCATCGAGGCCGATCAGGTCGCCGGCCATATGAAAGCCGGTCACCTGCTCGCGTCCGTCTTCCGACAGCACGGTGGTCTTGAAAAAACCCATGCGCACCGCATACAGCGATTTGAACGGATCACCGGCGCGAAACAGCGGCTCGCCGCGTTTGATCGGCTGCCGTTGATCGATCACCACATCAAGCTGGGCCATCTCGCCCATATCCAGGCCAACAGGTAGGCAGAGCTCACGCAAGCTGCAATTGGAGCAGGCGGCTTTGAGTGACTGGACGGGGATGATTTCGTGGGCAATGGACATGGCGATCAATGAATCTGGTTTGACGGGGGTCAAAGCCGTAAGTCTGACGGCTACTTAGACTGGCGGCAATCGGATATCAGGAAAATATCATCATGCATGCCCATTTGCTGGCCGATCCGGCGGCAATCGAGTTTGATTCTGAGCTGTTGCGGCGCTATGACAAGGCTGGTCCACGCTACACCTCCTACCCGACGGCTGATCGCTTTGTAGAAGAATTCGATGCCGCCCGCTATGGCGAAGAAGCCCGCTCCGCCGTCCACGGCGCGCGGCCGCTATCGCTGTATGTGCATCTGCCGTTTTGCGACACCATCTGCTTTTACTGTGCCTGCAACAAGATAGGCAGCAAGAATCGTGGCGATGCAGATATCTATCTCGACTATCTCGAAAAAGAAATTGCCTTGCAGCGCCCCTTGTTCGGCCATGCGCCGCAGGTCAGCCAGCTGCATCTGGGTGGCGGATCGCCGACCTTCCTGCGCGATGATCAGTTGCAGCGCCTGATGGCGATGCTCACCGCAGCGTTTCCGTTGCGCGACGGTGCAGAATGCTCGGTGGAGATCGACCCGCGCCAGCTGGGTGAGGGAACCCTGGCGGTACTGGCGGAATGCGGCTTCACCCGGATGAGCATTGGTGTGCAGGATGTGAATGAAGCAGTGCAGCAGGCGGTGAACCGCATCCAGCCGGTGAACATGACCAGCGAGACCTTGGCAGAAGGGCGGCGCCTGGGCTTTCGCTCGATCAATATCGATCTGATCTATGGCTTGCCGCATCAATCCTTGAGCACCATGCAGGCAACGCTGGAGCAGGTGAAACGCTGGCGGCCCGACCGGATCGCCCTGTATAGCTATGCGCATCTGCCGGAGCGTTTCAAGCCGCAGCGCCGCATCGATACGCAGGCTTTGCCGGCTGCAGCTGAAAAGCTGGCTATGTTGAAGCTGGCTACCGAGTCGCTGCTCGATGCCGGCTACATCTATATCGGCATGGATCACTTCGCTTTGCCGGAGGACGAACTGGCTGTGGCACTGCGCAGTGGTCGTCTGCATCGCAATTTCCAGGGCTATTCCACTCATGCTGATTGCGATTTGCTGGCGCTGGGCGTGTCGTCGATCGGCAAGGTCGGCAATAGCTATGTGCAGAACCATCGTGCCTTGGAAGACTATTACGATGCGCTGGATCAGGGGCAGCTGGCGGTGGCGCGCGGCTTGACGCTGACGGCCGACGATCTGCTGCGCCGCGCGGTGATCCAGGCACTGCTGTGCCATGCCGAGCTGTCGATCGAGGCGTTCGAAACCGGCTGGCTGATCGACTTCAAGCGCTATTTTGCCTATGAGCTGGAGGCCCTGAATGCCTTGGCCGACGATGGTCTGGTGGTGGTGGACGATGAAATGATCCAGATCACGCCGCGTGGCCGCTTGCTGGCGCGGGCGGTGGCGATGGTGTTCGATCGCTATCTGCGCGAGGCGCAGCAGGGCGGACGCTTTTCGCGCTTGATCTGATAGCCGCTTGGCCTGATCTGGCCGGGCATACTAGGCGCAAGCCAGCCCGTATGGGTGCGCGCTGGCTTGAATGTTTGGCATGGACGACTGAAGTAGTGCGTCGCGACGGGAGTTGATGATGTATCAAACCATTCTGGTGCCGATTGATGCCAGCGACACCGCCCGCCGCGGCTTGTCCGAGGCGATTGCCTTGGCGCAGCGACTGGGGTCGGCGCTGCATATCCTGCATGTGCTCGATTACCACATGCTGTTTCTCGATATGAGTGGCATGGCCTGCCTGCCCGACGGCACCAAGGTGATGCGCGAGGCTGGCGAGCAGGTGCTGCGGGAAGCGCAGGCCTTGGCGGCAGCTGCCGGCGTAGCTAGTGAGGTCGCGTTGGCAGAACAGGTGGCGCCGGTTGTGGCCGATGCGATCATCGACGAGGCAGTGCGCTGCAAGGCGGACCTGATCGTGATGGGAACCCATGGGCGGCGCGGTGTTCGTCATATGGTGATGGGCAGCGACGCCGAAGGGGTAGTGCGGCGCGCTACCGTTCCGGTGCTGCTGGTTCGCGCTGATCCCACAACCGAGATCTGAGCATCGACTGATAGGGGTGGCCAAAGCCATGCCACGCCGTTGTGCTGGATCAGTGCACCATCTTGCCGCCATCGGAGAAGATGGCAAGGTCAACGAAGCGCAAGGCGCGCGAGGATTTGCGTGCCGATAGCGCCAGCCCGCCCCAGTCGGCATCGAAGCGATCCAGCGAGCGTGCCAGCGCACCATCCTGATCGCCGCTCTTGCGCAGATTCTCGGCCAGCAAGCGTGCCGACAGATAGCCCTCGAACGAGGCATAGCTTGGCGGCTCGTCACGATACTTTTTCAGCGTGTTCACATACTCGCGCACCACCGGCGAATTGGTGTTGTAGGGCGAGGGCACCACGGTGCTGACGCCAACCCAGCGCACACCATCGCCAAGGAATTCGCGCAAGGTTTGTGGATTGATCGAACTGACCGCCAGGAACTGGGTGCCGCTGCGCAGGGCCTGGAAGGCGCGTACAAAGTCGGCCGAGGCAATGGTCGGCGCGGCAAGAATGATTACTTGCGGGTTGGATTCGGCCATTTTGGCGGCTGCGCGCTCGATGTCAGTGCTCGACTCGGCCTTACTGGATTGGATGGTCAACTTGGCATTGAGGCCGGCCAGATGTTTGGGCACCTCGGCCTGGGCGGCACGACCCAAGGCATCTTCGCCAATAAACAAGCCGATTCGGGTCTGGCCGATCGATTGCGCCATTTGCGCCATCTTGCCGATTTCGGCCGACAGGCTGGTACGCAAGTAGAACACATTGCTGCTATTGGGCAGATCGACGCCGGAGTAGGGGGCAACCATTGGCAGCTTGGCCAATGCGGTGTCGGCCAGGATGGCGCGGACGTTATCGGTGCCGAGGTAGCCGAACAGGGCGGCCGGCGCGTATTGCCTGACCAGGCGGCGGGTCGCATCGACAGTTTTCTGCGGCTGGCCGGCGTCGTCCTCGGCTACCAGGTTGATGTGTCGCCCATTGATGCCGCCATGGGCGTTGAGCGCATCAAAGTAGACGTGGGCGCCGGTAAGAAAGTCGCGGCCGGTATCGCCATTGGGCCCGCTCTGGTCAATGACCTGCACGATATTGATTGGATTGGCGGCAAAGGCGGCGCTGGCGGGCAGGGCAACCAGCAAGCAACTGGCGAGCTGGAGCGATAAAGCAGGAATGGAACGCATTGGCTGGCCTCGTGGGCAAACTGGAATGCGCCGCAGTGTAAGCAGACTCTGTTAAAGCAAGATGTAAGCGCTGGAAAACAAACAGAAATTTCCGGGCCTTGCTACCCGGATGTCATGAATTTTTCGTTTTTCGCGCGTTTACTCATGACATCCGGGCCCGCTGTCAGCTGAGGATAAGGCTGGCCAGCCAGAACAGGCCCGCCGACAGGGCAATGGTGGCGGGCAAGGTCAGCACCCAGGCGATCAGGATATTGCGCACGGTACCGCCTTGCAGGCCGCTGCGGTTGGCGAGCATGGTGCCGGCTACGCCGGATGACAGCACATGGGTGGTCGATACCGGCAGGCTCAGGGTGTTGGCGAGGCCGATCGAAGCCATGGCGATGATCTGTGCGCTCATGCCCTGCGCATAGGTCATGCCCTGGCGGCCGATCTTCTCGCCCACCGTCTCCACCACCCGCTTCCAGCCCACCATGGTGCCAAGGCCCAGGGCCAGCGCGACGGCAAAGATCACCCAGGTGGGTGCGTATTCAGTGGTGGCGGTGAGGTCGGCGCGCAGCTTGTCGATATCGCTGCGTTCGCGCGCCGGCAATTTCGGCAGCTTGCTGACCTTTTTGGCGGTGTCGTCGAGGCAGAGCAGGCCGCGACGCACCTGGGCGCGGGTATCGGCGCTGAGATCGCGATAATCCTTCACGCTGCTCAGCGATGAGAGCACCGCGCCTATGGTGGCTTCGGTCTGCTTCGGGTCGCATTTGAAACGCTCGGGCGTATCGCTGCGCAGGCCTTTACCCAGGGCCAGGAAGTCGGCCAGATTATCGCTGTTGCGCTGGTAGAACTGGTTGATATGCATCACCGCGTCACGAGTGCGCTCGATCTGGTAGGTGGAGGCATTGAGGTCGAGTACGAACTTGCCCGGCACGATGCCGATCAGTACCAGCATGATCAGGCCGATACCTTTCTGGCCATCGTTCGAGCCATGCACAAAGCTCACGCCCATGGCCGACAGCACCAGGGTCAGGCGATTCCAGAACGGCGGGTGCTTCTTGCCATCGACAGCGCGCCGCGCATCGGGTGTCTTGTGCATCTTCGACAGTGGCGAGTATTTGAGCAGCAAGAACAGCAGCAGCGCAGCAAGCGCGCAGCCCACCAGCGGCGAAATCACCAGCGATAGCGCGATATCGGTCGCTTTTTTCCAGTTGATGCCCTGGCTCAGTGGAATATGCGTGAGCAGGGCATTGGTCAGGCCAACGCCGAGAATCGAGCCGATCAGGGTGTGGGAGCTGGAAGCCGGAATGCCGAAATACCAGGTGCCGAGATTCCAGATGATGGCCGAGGCCAGTAGCGAAAACACCATAGCCAGGCCATGGCCGGTGCTGACATTGATCAACAGGTCCACTGGCAGTAAATGGACGATGGCATAGGCCACCCCGACGCCACCGAACAGCACGCCGGCAAAGTTGAACAGGCCGGACATGACTACTGCCAGCCTCGGCGGCATGGCATTGGTGTAGATCACCGTTGCTACCGCATTGGCGGTGTCGTGAAAGCCGTTGATGAACTCGAAGGCGAGCACAAAGGCAAGGGCAAGACAAAGGCTGAGGCCGACCCAGAAGTCGAGTCCGCTGAATAGTTCGAACATGAGATTTGTGACTGATTGATTACAAGGCGGGATTGTCGCACTGATCGCTGTGCAACGTCTCTGCTGCGCATCAATTTCAGCAAAATGACGCATGCAGGCGTCACGACCTGCAATCAGGAGTATGTGGAATTTTTTGGCCAGCAGCAGAAAGCGCTGGCGTCCCCACGGGGATTCGAACCCCGGTAGTCACCGTGAAAGGGTGGTGTCCTAGGCCTCTAGACGATGGGGACCCTGAAACTGCGCAAGTCGTTGGGACAACTTGTAAAACTTGGTGGAGGTAAACGGGATCGAACCGATGACCTCTTGCATGCCATGCAAGCGCTCTCCCAGCTGAGCTATACCCCCGGATACTGCATGAATCAACAGCACTGTATGCGGTTGAAACAGATGTTGATCCGGCATTGCGCCATATCAACTGTGTTGGCGTCCCCACGGGGATTCGAACCCCGGTAGTCACCGTGAAAGGGTGGTGTCCTAGGCCTCTAGACGATGGGGACTTTGACTGCTTGATCGAGCTGGCTAGTGCTTGATCGTGAATCGGTGGTGGAGGTAAACGGGATCGAACCGATGACCTCTTGCATGCCATGCAAGCGCTCTCCCAGCTGAGCTATACCCCCACTCGTTCTTGCTGCCAGATAAGCTTGGCGGCGAAGAGACGCGCATAATAATGAGGGTTTGCCGTCTTGTAAACCCCCTGACGTCAATTTTTACCAGAGCTTCCACCAGGCATCGTTGCCGATGACATCGGCAGCGGTCAGCTTGCTTTGCGGATAGTTCTGCATCAGCACGCGGCGGGCGTCGTCGCGCAGCTCGTTCTGGCCGAGCTTGTCATAGGCCGCCACCATCATCACCAGTGCGCTTTCCAGGCGATCGGTCTGCGAATAGTTCTCGATGATGTCCTTGGCGCGATTGGCGGTGGCCAGATAGGCGCCGCGCTTGTAGTAGTAGCGGGCGACATACAGATCGTGGTCGGCCAGGGCGGTGACCAGATAAGCCATGCGGCTGCGTGCGTCTTCGGCGTAGCGGCTGTCCGGGAAGCGGTTGACCAGATTGCGGAAGGCTTCGAATGATTCCTTGGCTGCCTTGGGATCGCGCTCAGCCATGTCCTGGCGGGCTAGCGACGCGAACAGGCTGCGGTCTTCGATAAAGTTCACCCGGCCTTTCAGGTACAGCGCGTAATCGACATTGGCGTGGGTGGGATGCTGCTTGAGAAAACGGTCGATGGCAGCCAGCGCCAGTGTCGGTTCATTGTCCTTGTAGTTGGCGTAGGCGATTTCCAGCTCGGCCTGCTGGGCGTAGATGCCGTAGGGATAGCGCGCCTGCAGGGCTTCGAAAGCCTTGACGGCGCGATTGTAATTGGCGCCGTCGAGCTCTTCCTTGGCTTCTTTGTACATTTGCTCGGCGGTGGCGATCTTTTCCTCTTCAACCTTGCGCTGGAACACGCTGCAAGCAGACAGCAAGAGGGAAAGGGCCAGTAACGGTAGAATGCGCTTCATGGAACACTCCGATATTGAAGCCGACGATTATAGCGATTCGGCTGAACCACTACGTATAGTTCTGCCATCCGATGTCGGTGGCGGGCGTTTTGATGCGGTGCTGGCCAAGCTGTTGCCGGACTATTCGCGCAGCCGGCTGGCGCGCTGGATCGACGAAGGCAAGGCCAGGCTCGATGGCAAGGCGGTCAGTCCCAAGACCCGCGTCTGGGGCGGCGAGGCGGTTGAGGTCCTTGCCGAGCCTGATCCGGCCGATGCGGCCTTCGCACCCGAGCCGGTGGACTTTCCGGTGGTCTACGAGGACAGCAGTGTGCTGGTCATCGACAAGCCTGCCGGCCTGGTAGTTCACCCGGCGGCGGGAAACTGGAGCGGCACCCTGCTCAATGGCCTGCTTTATCGCTATCCGGATCTGGCTGGCGTGCCGCGTGCCGGCATTGTGCATCGGCTCGACAAGGAAACCAGCGGCTTGATGGTGGTAGCGCGCAATCTTAAGGCGCAAACCGAACTGGTGCGGCAACTGCAAGCCCGTACGGTGAAACGCCACTACCGCGCCATTACTCAAGGTTTGATCAAGCTCGATGGCACGGTGGATGCACCCATCGGCCGCCATCCACGCGAGCGGATGCGCATGGCGGTGGTGCCCGGCGGCAAGCAGGCCATTACCCATTACAGCGTGCTGGCGCGCTATGTGCGGCATAGTTTGGTGGAATGCCGGCTGGAAACGGGCCGCACCCACCAGATTCGCGTGCATATGGCCCATATCGGCCATGCGCTTGCCGCTGATCCGGTGTACGGCGGGCGCAATTTTCCGGCGGTGCAGGCCGTGCTCGATGCGATTGCATCACTCAAGCGCCAGGCCCTGCATGCGGCCAAGCTGGCCTTGATCCATCCCGATAGCGGTGAATTGATGAGCTGGGATAGTCCGATACCTGCCGATATGCAGGCTTTGATTGCTGCGCTGGAGCAGGAGGCGGCCGATGGTGCCAATCGATAGCGATCAATGGTTGGTGCCGGACTGGCCGGCGCCGGCCCGGGTACGGGCGCTGGTGACGACGCGCCAAGGCGGTTGCAGCTGGCCGCCGTTCCATGGCTTCAACGTGGCCAGCCATGTCGGCGATGTGCCCGATGCCGTGGCCGCCAATCGAGCCATGCTACGCCAGCACCTGCCGGCCGAACCCGTCTGGCTGGAGCAGGTGCATGGCATTGCCGCCGTCGATGCCGCCGATACGCAAGGGGTGCCGCGTGCCGATGCCGCATTCACCCGCGCTACCGACACGGTCTGCGCGGTGATGACCGCCGACTGTCTGCCGGTATTGTTCGCCAGGCGGGACGGCAGTGCGGTGGCTGCCGCCCATGCTGGCTGGCGTGGGCTGTGCGACGGGGTGCTGGAGGCGACTCTGGCAGCGCTCGGCAATCCAGCCGAGCTGCTGGCTTGGCTGGGCCCGGCAATCGGCCCGGATGCATTTGAAGTGGGTGACGAGGTGCGGGCTGCATTCGTGACACAAGATCCGGCGGCGGCTAGCGCATTCCGCAGCGCGGTGGCGCCCGGCAAATGGTGGTGTGATATCTATGCGCTGGCGAGACTACGTCTGGCCAAGGCGGGCGTGAAGCAGGTCTATGGCGGAGGCTTGTGTACGGTGAGCGATGCCGAGCGCTTTTTTTCATACCGGCGCGACAAGCAGACTGGCCGTATGGTGTCGCTGATCTGGATAGAGCAGGAAGTTGCCGCGTAAATCGCTGGCAGTACGCAAAACGGCGACCTCGGTCGCCGTTTTCTCTGCGCTCACTGATCGGATCAATCCACGGTCTGCGCTGCAGTAATGCGGTAATACAGCCCCATCGGATCGTTCTTCAGCAGTTCCAGCTTGCCGCTCAGCGCCACAGCCTCGTAGCTGAACTTGACCGGCTTGGTGGTCTTGACCTCGATCACCTGTTCCGGGCCGCCGGGCAGGCAGAAAGCGCAGGTTGGCGGCGTGGCGGTCAGGATGAAATGGTCTTGCGCCTCGCCCATGCCCAAGGGCAGCATGAATCCCTGGATTTTTACCGACTTCTTGTCGAGTTTTTGCAGATTGGCGTCGAACTTGGGGGTGAAGGTATCGCCCTGTTGCACCGACTGCACCTGAGCCAGCGCTTTCCACGACACAAAGCCGGGGCGGTCGGCAACCGGTTGGCCGGTGACTTCGGTCACGCCGAAGGTGGCACCCGGCTTGGGCGCGGGGCCGGCCGGCAGATTGGGCAGGCCGGCGGCAAACGCTGCGGCAGCGCCGACAATAAAGCTGCTGGTCATCAGGATGCGCAACATGGAGAACTCCAATACTTTCAGGTAATTGCCACTGTAGCCGGCTGGACGGCTGCGGAAAATCGAGTCGGCTACCTTACTGCTTTTCGACGCGTTGTTCCAGTGTCACCGGGTTTAACACCCATTCAAACGATTTGCCGTTTTTATCCTTGCCACGAATCTCATAGCACTTGTGATGGATCTCGGCGACTTTGGGCTTGGCGCCGGCGTCTTCGGCCTTCTTCAATGCGACGGAAAACGGTTGCCACTTGCTGTCCGGCTCCTGGGTACATGGGGTTTCGTCGTGGGCCAGGGCATGGGCGGCCAGCAAGGCGGTGATCAGGGTCAGGGTGATACGCATGCGGTTTCTCCGGTATGGGCAATTGGACGACGAATTACACGGTTGTTCGATGACAGTTCTTATCGCTCCGCCAGCACGGTGCCGATGTCGCTGCGGTAAGCCTGGATGGCTGGAATGATGGCGGCAATCAGGCCGATGCCGAGGGCCAGCAACATCAGCCAGCCTTCTTCATTCAGCCAGTAGCGGCCGGTCAAAGGCAGGCCGGGTGCAAGGTGGAGGCGGCCGGCCAGCTCGGTGACACCATGGGCCAGCGCAAGGCCCAGCAGACCGGCGCCGCCCGCCAGCATCAGGCCTTCCAGCAGTACCGCCGCGCACAGGCGCAAGCGGCTGCTGCCGAGCATGCGCATCACCGCCAGGTCGAAGCGACGC
>NZ_JAYRLZ010000086.1:0-10580 GCF_041904975.1 Chitinimonas sp.
CACCCTGGCCACCGCAGCCAGTGGCGAGCACAGCTGGGTAGCCGGCAATGAAGATCCGGCCAGCTTTGCTGCCCGTTTCCTGGCGCTGGCGCGCGCCAAGCAGCCGGTGCACCCGGCACTGATCAGCCACGATGCCCAGGTGGCACAGGCGCGCGGCGACTATCAGGCGGCCATCGCCCTGTACGAACGAGCCGCTCAGGATCGCAACTACGCCACGCCGACCGAAATCCAGGGGCTGTGGGAGTGCCGCATCGCGCACTACGGCCTGGAAGCTGCGCTCGCCATGCCCTATGTGATGGCCGGTTGCGGCAGCTGGAGCTACAACATCGGCGTATGGCTCAGCTATGGCGCACTGGGTGGCGGTATCGAAGAAAACGACCAGCGCCCCGATGCGGCCGAGGCCCTTGCCACCCGCTATTACGAAGACGGCGTACGCCAGTTCGAACATTTCTTCGAGACCGGCGAAGGCCTGATGCGCGATGGCGACAAGCATGTCTACTCGATGATGTGCAACAACCTGGCGATCCGCTACCGCTACGACCTCGAACAACCCGACCGCGCCTTGCCATTGCATTACAAAGGCATCGCCAGCAGCCCGTTTGCCGAGCACTACGATGGCGTATTTGCCTGCCATCGCATGGCCGAACGCAAGGAAGAGTCGGTCAAGGCGGCCGAGGCGCTGTGGCACTACGTTCAGGAACGCGGCTACAGCCGCTACAACCCCACCGACCATTTCGACGATGTCACCGCAGCCCTGATCGATCTGGGTCGACGCAACGAGATTCCGATCTGGCTGGAACGGCTGGATCACTGGTGGTCGGAACTGGACGAAGAAGATCAGGACAAGCGTCGCTTTGCCTACCACATCGACCTGGTGTTGCTCTTGCTGCGCATCCGCGTTACCCAGCCGGAAGACGCATTGCTGCGGCTGGAGCGCTCGCTGGCCGATGTACGCGCCATCCGCTCGACCTATGCCAACCACTATGCCGGGGTGATGTATGCCGAGGCCGGTCGCCACGAGCAGGCCATAGCCTTGTTCGAAGAGGGGCTGAGCTTCGTCAAGGCGGGCAATGACTACGATGCCGGCCAGGCGACGGAAATCCGCGCAGCCCTGAAAGAAGCCCGAGCCAAGGTAAAAGGACCATGGTGGAAAGTCTGGTAGGCGAGCCGCCCCAGGCTGCCAGCAGCTATGGGGCACGTGATGTGGTCAATGCGCCGTCGGTGCGGCAGGCGATCGAGCGGCGCAGCCAGGCGCGCGGCGACCCGGAGGAGGTACGCGCCTGGCTGCTCAACCATTTTTTTCGCCATCTGATCGGCAACTTCCAGGCAGCCGTGCCGGCGCTGGAGCAGCTGCGCAGCGAGGAACGCGCCCGCGCCCTGTTCGCTCCGGCCCCTGTGCCGGACTGGGTGGCGCGGCGCCTGCAACCGAAGCAGGGCAATGGCGCCGCCATGTGGTGGCTGGTGCCGGATAGCGAAGCCCTGCTGGCGCTGGAGCAACGCTGTGTCGAATTTTTGCTGGCACGGCAGGGCACGGCGCTGGCCGGCAAGCTGATGCGCATTACCGCCCCACAGGCGCTGCAACGCTGGGCGGCCGAGCATGCCGCGTTCCAGGCACGCGCGGCTGCCGGTTGGCGCAGCCACCAGCCGGCAGCGGTGCGCGTCGTGCATCAGGGCGCGCTTGGCCAGTTTGTCGAATTGCTGCCGGACAGCCCCGTGCTGCGCGCCGAAATGGCTTACGAGAGCCAGATGATGCGCCACTGCCTCGGCCAGTTTGCCCAGCGCAATGAGTTGAGCGGCGGCTATGGCGA
The DNA here is from genome assembly GCF_041904975.1 of Chitinimonas sp. Taxonomy (NCBI): domain Bacteria; kingdom Pseudomonadati; phylum Pseudomonadota; class Betaproteobacteria; order Neisseriales; family Chitinibacteraceae; genus Chitinimonas; species Chitinimonas sp. Next base: position 1,809 of record NZ_JAYRLZ010000086.1, read on the forward strand.
GCAGTATGCGAGCGCCTGCAGCGCCGGCAAGCTGCGCCTGTTTTCCTACCGCAGCGCCAATCAGGAACCACATATCACCATCAGCGCGATCGTGAGCGAAGGCGGTCGTTTGCAGATCGACCAGATCAAGGGCAAGCAGAACCGCCCGCCGATAGCCCGCTACCGCGACGAGCTGCTTGGCCTGTTGAACCAGCTGCCCACTACCGCAGACACACCGGCCGATGCGATCAAGATGCACATTTTCCGCAGCACCGATGGCTGGCTGCCCATCGAGGCAATCGAGCGCGAGGCCGACCAGCTGGCACTGATCCGCCGCCAACCGGGCCTGATCGGCCTGCTGCCCACGCTCAGCCCGCTGGCGCAATGGCTGGTACTGGCGCGCCAGCCAGCCGGCCTGCACGGCAAGGCGCTGACTGCCGGGGTAGCAGCCGTCAATGCGCAGCAACAAGCGGGGCGACCATGAGTCTGCTCGGCGGCGCCGTCGCCCTGGTCTGGCTGGGCGCCTATCTGGCCAGGCGCAATAGCGCACCCAAGCCGCAGGCACCGCGCTATGTGCTTGGCCCGGGCCAAAATGCCGCACTGGCCTTGGCGCACCCGCAGGCCGTGGGCGCCATGGATGGCGGCTTTGCCGATGAGGTGGCGCCGCGCCTATCCGACAATCTGGTCGCCAGCTTGCGCCGCGTACTGCTGCATGAGCTGGGCCTGCGGGCGGAGCTGGACGATGCCGCCCTCAAGGCCGCCCTGCCGCAACGCCTTGCCAGCCAATGGTATCGGCTCACCCTGGACAAGCTGCGCGACGACGATGACCCGCGCGCCGCCCTGGCCTTTGCCTGTGCCCGCGTCACCTTCCTGTGCCGCACTGCGGCGCTGATCGGTTGGCTGGACGAAGCCAGCGAGTGGCAGATCCTGCAGCTGAATCTGCTACGCGCCAGCGAGTGCTTTGGCAGCTGGCAAGACTATGGCAGCGCCTGGGCACGTGGCCGCCGCCAGTGGGTGGCCAATTCGCGCGCCGACAGCCTGGGCCAGTCATTCAGCGAGCAAGACGTAGCACGCTGGGTGAAACAATCACAACACCCCTGGCACGATTTGCCTTGGCCCACACCGCAGCAGGCTGCGGCCTGGGCCATACCGTCCCCGGCAGACCGCGGCTAGCCCCAGTGGCCGCGCGTGTACGACCGCCTGACGAAACCGACATTCAAATGCAGCGGGGGCCAAGCCAGCGCTCGGCCGCAACGCAGCCATAACTGGCAAAGCAGGCCGCATCACTGTCCGGAGCCTGGTAGCTTGGCGATCCGATATGGCAAGGCCTACTCGAGAGAGGTCGCGGTGGCATGCTCGGGCGCTTGCGGCGGCACGACATACTGGTGCAGCCAAGCCAGAGCCTCTTCTTGATTGGCAAAGGCCCGAAACGGATAGGAAGGCGGGCGAAAGCGCAGGTAGAAGCGCACCGCCATGCGCGCCAGCTGATTGCTGACCACCACCGCCACCGCCCGGCTGACCGCCCGCACCTCGGGGCCGGAACTGAAGGCCTCCGCCTCGGGGGTGGCAGCCATGGTGCCCTGGCCAAGTATCAGCACCGGCAGGGGGCGCGGCGCAATGCGCAAGTGTTCCTGATAGGCAAAGCGGATCGCATCGAGCTCAATGCGCGGCCGCATCCCGTAATCGATACGCAGGATGCCGTCGTCACCTAGCCAGACCTTGGGTGGAATCGTTGCCATCCAGCCATTCAAGTCGCTGCCGGCGCTTTGCGCAAGCGCCACCACAGCCGCGCAGCAAGCAGCAGGGCAAGGCATAGGGCGTAAATCAGCGGCTGGGTATGGTCACGCTTGACCAGCCACCAGTAATGCAGCACGCCCGCCATCGCGATCGGATACACCAGCCAATGCAGGCGCACCCAGTTGCGCTTGAGGCGCCGCATCATGGCATCGGTAGAGGTGATCGCCAGCGGAATCAGCAGGATAAACGCAGCAAAGCCGACGGTAATGAACGGACGCTTGTAGATATCGCGCAGAATGGCCGGCAGCTCGAAAAACTTGTCCAGCCAGATATAGACGGCGAAATGCAGGGAAATGTAGAAAAAGGCAAACAGGCCCAGCATGCGCCGCAGTTTGACCAGCCAGTTCCAGCCGCTGAGTCGCCGTAGCGGCGTGATGGCCAGCGTCGCCAGTAGCGCAGTAAGCCCCCAGGTGCCCAGTGAGCGGATGATGAATTCGACCGGATTGATGGCCGCGCCACTGAGCACGATCCAGGCGCCACGGGCAATGGGCAGCAGGCAGATGATGAACAGGGCGGCTTTCAGGCGGGGGAGATGGGCAGGCTTCATGATGGCTTGGTCGTAGGTGCTGCGGTATTCTGTCGGCATAATTGGCGTTTCGTCGCCACCATTTCCCGTGGGTTCCCTATGCAAAGCTGTATACAGACTGCCCAGCGCCTGGTTGTCAAGGTTGGCTCCTCGCTGGTGACCAATGATGGCCGCGGCCTGGACCATGCCGCCCTGCAACGCTGGGCCGAGCAGATGGCCGCCCTGGCCGGGCTGGGTCGTCAATTGGTACTGGTCAGCTCCGGTGCCATTGCCGAAGGCATTGCCCGGCTGGGCTGGCCGAAGCGGCCCAGTGCAGTTCACGAATTGCAGGCAGCCGCAGCGGTAGGGCAAATGGGGCTGGTAGAGGCCTACGAGCGCGCATTCGCCCAGCATGGCCTGAAAACCGCGCAGATCCTGCTTACCCATGAGGATCTGGCCGACCGCACCCGTTATCTGAATGCCCGCTCCACCCTGCTCACCCTGCTGGAGCTGGGCGTCATCCCCATCATCAATGAAAACGACACGGTGGCCACCGCGGAAATCAAGGTCGGCGACAACGACACGCTAGGCGCACTGGTCACCAATCTGATCGATGCCGACGCGCTGATCATCCTCACCGACCAGCGTGGCCTGTACACCGCCGATCCGCGCAAACAGCCGGATGCGCAGTTTGTCGATGAATATGAAGCGGGCAGGCCGGAGCTGGAAGCCATGGCGGGCGGCGCCGGCAGCGGCGTGGGCACCGGCGGCATGTATACCAAGATCATCGCCGCCAAGCGCGCAGCGCGCAGTGGCGCCAGCACGGTGATCGCCAGCGGCCGTGAAGCACAGGTGCTGACGCGGCTGGCAGCCGGAGAGGCAATCGGCACGCAACTGACCGCCGGGCAGAGCCGGATAGCGGCACGCAAGCAGTGGCTGGCCGATCATCTGCAGGTGCGCGGCACCGTCGTGCTCGATGCCGGTGCCGCCCGTGCGGTGCAGGCCCAGGGCACCAGCCTGCTGCCGATCGGGGTTGTGGCGGTAGAGGGCGAATTTCTGCGTGGCGAGATGGTGCGCTGCACCGGCCCGGACGGACGGGAAGTGGCGCGGGGCCTGATCAATTACGACGCCGCCGACGCACGGCGCATTGTGCGCCTGCCATCGAGCCAGATAGAGGCTACGCTCGGGTTTGTCGATGAGCCGGAACTGATCCATCGCGACAACCTGGTGGTGGTGAGCGCAGCATGAACCACGCCCCTGACGGCTGCCGGCAGGGGATGTCCGGACTGAGTGTCCGCTTGGTCGATATTCGTGTAGTGAGGTGTAAAGATGCTTAGCAAAACCACCATATTGACCAGCCTGATGCTGGTCACCCTGGCGCAGCCAGGCTGGGCGATCAATAAATGCATCGGCCCCGGCGGCAAGATCACCTATACCGACGCCGCCTGTGCCAGCACCGACAAGGCGCAAAAGCTCGAGTTGGTGGTGATTCCACCCAATGACCTCAAGCAGGCCGAGGAAAGCAATAACCGCATCAAACGGACGCTGGAAACGCTGGAAAGCAGCAATCGCCTGCGATCTGACAGCAACGCAGCGCCCGCAGCCGCCCCGGCTGGCGAAAACAAGCGACCGGTTGAAGGCGAAAACACTTCTGAAGGGCGCAGCAGCGACGACGATAAACGCCGCCGCGAGAAAGGCAACCAGTGATCGATCTCCCGCATCGGCAGGGATCGATCTCGGTTCAGACAGTAGCCTTGGCCTCGTTCAGCATCACCTGGATATTGTCCTTGAGCGCCAGGCGCTGTTTCTTCATGGTCTCCAATGCCATATCGTCGAGACGCTCTTCACCGTTCTCGACGCGGGTGATGGCCTTGTCGACCAGCTCATAGTCATCCATCAGGCGCTTGAAGTGGGCATTGCCCATCTTCAGGGCGTGGATGGCATCGCGGAACTCGGGAAATTCGCCGGCAATGGGGTGATGTTCGATATGCATGGTGGGCTCCTTGTTCGAAAGGCCACAGCATAGCCAGCCCAGGCAACGGCACTTTGCGCTGCATCAAGTTTGTGGCAACTGGGTTCCCCCCTGCCATTTGGCAGCCACGGCGCGGGCAGGAGCCAGCCTGAGGTAGAATGCCTCCCACGCCGACCTTGCAGGTCGGCGTTGCCGTTTCTGCGGCAGTTCACCGGCCCGTCCTTTGCGAGGACGACCTTCTGGAGAAAAGCATGACCGAATCGATTGTTGTCGCCGCCCTGTATAAATTCGTCACCCTCGAGGACTACCAGGCGCTGCGCCAGCCTTTGCACGACACCATGGTGCAGCATGGGGTGAAAGGCACCTTGCTGCTGGCCCGCGAGGGCATCAATGGCACCGTGTCGGCCAGCCGTGCCGGTATTGATGGCCTACTGGACTGGCTCAAGCGCGACCCGCGCTTTCACGACCTTGACCACAAGGAAAGCTATTGCGACAGCCAGCCGTTTTATCGCACCAAGGTCAAGCTCAAGCAGGAAATCGTCACCATGGGCGTGCCCAATGTCGATCCGAACGAGAAGGTCGGCCACTATGTCGAGCCGCAGGACTGGAACGCCTTGATCGCCGACCCGGAAGTGTTGCTGATCGACACCCGCAATGACTACGAGGTGGCGATCGGTACCTTCAAGGGTGCCATCGACCCGCATACCGACAGCTTTCGCGAGTTCCCCGCCTATGTGCAACAGCATTTCGACCCGGCCAAGCACAAGAAAGTCGCCATGTTCTGCACCGGCGGCATCCGCTGCGAAAAGGCATCGAGCTATATGCTGGGCGCCGGCTTTGACGAGGTATACCACCTCAAGGGCGGCATCCTGAAGTATCTGGAGACCGTGCCAGAGGAACAAAGCCTGTGGCAGGGCGAATGTTTCGTGTTCGACAACCGGGTAACGGTGCGCCATGACCTGAGCCAGGGCGACTACCAGCTTTGCCATGCCTGTCGCGAGCCGGTGTCGCCCGAGGAGCGGCAATCGCCACACTATGTGGCCGGCATCAGCTGCCCGCATTGCTGGGATACCCTGAGCGAAAAGACCCGCGCCAGTGCTCGCGAACGCCAGAAGCAGATCGAACTGGCGCGTGCGCGCGGTGAGCCCCACCCGATGGGCCACGACCCGCGTGCCGCAGCGCAGGCCAAGCAGAAAAGCGAATAGACCGGTTTTTCGGCATCTGAAATCAGCCCCACTTTTACGGCCATCGCCCGGCCAGATGGAAATCCATGTCCAAGAAACCTGCAGCACCGCGCCAGGCGCCCGCCATCAAGGCCGGGCTGCACCCGCGCAATGCACATCTGCATCGCTATGACTTTGCCTTGCTGATCGCCGCCAGCCCCGAGCTGGCCAGCTTTGTCGCCCGCAATGCCTATGGCGATGAATCGATCGACTTTGCCGATCCGGCAGCGGTCAAGGCGCTCAATCGGGCATTGCTGATCCAGTATTACGGCGTCCGCGACTGGGATATCCCGCCTGGCTATCTGTGCCCGCCGATTCCTGGGCGCGCCGACTATCTGCATTATCTGGCCGACCTGCTGGCCGATAGCGTGGATGGCAAGTTGCAAACCGGCCCGGATATCCGCGTGCTGGATATCGGTTGTGGCGCCAATCTGATCTATCCCTTGATCGGCCAGGCCGTCTACGGCTGGCAATTTGTCGGCAGCGAAGTGGATGCGGACGCGCTGGCCAATGCCGGGCGCATTCTCGCCGCCAATCCGGCGGCGCAGGCGGCCATATCGCTGCGCCTGCAGCGCCAGCCCGAGCTGTTTTTCCGTGAGCTGGTGCACGCTGGCGAGTGCTTTGATCTGTCGATGTGCAACCCGCCGTTTCATGCTTCGCTGGAACAAGCGAGCGCCGGCTCGCAGCGTAAATGGCGCAATCTGGGCAAGCAGCAGGCAGCCGGCCAGCAACCGGTGCTGAACTTCGGCGGCCATGGCGGCGAGCTGTGGTGCGAAGGCGGCGAGGAGGCCTTTATCTGCCGGATGATCGCCGAGAGCGCCAGCATGCCGACCTGCTGCGTCTGGTTTACCAGCCTGGTGTCCAAGGCGGGCAGCCTGCCGGCCATCTACCGCGCACTGCAAGCGGCCGGCGCCACGGCCAGCCACACCATCGATATGGCGCAAGGCCAAAAGCAGAGCCGCATTGTTGCCTGGAGCTTTTTCACCCCGAGCCAGCAGAACGCCTGGCGCAAGATGCGGCAGGGGCGGTAGTCCGTCTTGTAGCACTGCACAACTTTTCGGGTGGATTTGCCTGTAACAAAACTACGCAGCATCAGGGTTTTAGGCTATTTATCAAAGACTTGGCTTGCCCGCATGGCGCCAAAAAGGGATAATTCGCCGGTTTTTTGGCCTGTCATGTGGCAGGCCAAATGCTTTTTCCCGCCCGCGAACCGAGAGAGAAACCGATGGCCGCAACCCGTAGCGAACTCGCCAATGCAATCCGTGCCCTGTCCATGGATGCTGTTCAGAAAGCCAATTCCGGTCATCCGGGCGCCCCGATGGGCATGGCTGAAATCGCATTGGCACTATGGGGTGGCCACCTGAAGCACAATCCGAACAACCCGCAATGGGCCGACCGCGACCGCTTCGTGCTGTCCAATGGCCACGGCTCGATGCTGATCTACTCGCTGTTGCACCTCACCGGCTACGACCTGCCGATCAGCGAGCTGCAGAACTTCCGCCAGCTGCACAGCAAAACGCCCGGTCACCCCGAATATGGCTATGCGCCCGGCGTGGAAACCACTACCGGCCCGCTGGGCCAGGGCATTACCAATGCGGTGGGCATGGCGATGGCCGAGAAGCTGCTGGCCGCCCAGTTCAACCGCCCCGGCCACACCGTGGTCGACCACCACACCTATGTATTCATGGGCGATGGCTGCCTGATGGAAGGCATCAGCCACGAAGCCTGCTCGCTGGCCGGCACCTGGGGCCTGGGCAAGCTGATCGCTTTCTGGGACGACAACGGCATCTCGATCGACGGCCATGTGGAAGGCTGGTTCACCGACGACACGCCCAAGCGCTTCGAATCGTACGGCTGGCAGGTAATTGCCGGAGTCGATGGCCATGATGTCGATGCCGTCAACGCCGCCATCGTTGCCGCCAAGGCCGAAACCGGCAAACCGACGCTGATCTGCTGCAAGACCATTATCGGCAAGGGCTCGCCGAACAAGGCCGGCACCCACGATGTGCACGGCGCCGCGCTCGGCGCGGCCGAAGTGGAAGCCACCCGCGCTGCACTGGGCTGGGCCCATGCGCCGTTCGAGATTCCGGCCGATGTCTATGCTGGCTGGGACGCCAAGGCCAAGGGCGCTGTTGCCGAATCTGACTGGAACAGTAAATTCGCGGCTTACCGCACCGCCCATCCGGAGCTGGCTGCCGAATTCGAGCGCCGCATGAACGGCGAACTGCCAAGCGACTGGGCCGCCCACAAAGCCGCCGCCATCGCCAAGATCAATGAAGCCGCCCAGACCGTGGCCACGCGCAAGGCCAGCCAGATCGCGCTGGAAGCCTTCTCGCCCAAGCTGCCGGAATTTTTGGCTGGCTCGGCCGACCTGACCGGCTCGAATCTGACCAACTGGTCGGGCAGCAAGTGGATCGACGGCGAAGGCAACGGCAACTACATCAGCTACGGCGTGCGCGAATTCGGCATGGCCGCCATCATGAACGGCATGACCCTGCACGGCGGCCTGCGGCCCTATGGCGGCACCTTCCTGATGTTCAGCGAATACGCCCGCAATGCCCTGCGCATGGCTTCGCTGATGAAGATCAACCCGATCTTCGTATTCACCCACGACTCCATCGGCCTCGGCGAAGACGGCCCGACCCACCAGGCAGTCGAGCAGACCGCCACCCTGCGCTATATCCCGAATATGGATGTGTGGCGCCCCTGCGATACCACTGAAACCGCCGTGGCTTGGGCGCACAGCATTGAAGAAGCCAAGCGCCCGAGCAGCCTGGTGCTGAGCCGGCAGAATCTGCCCTTTGTCAGCCGCGATGCCGGCCAGATCGCCGATATCGCCAAGGGTGGCTATGTGCTGCGCGAAGCGACTGGCGGCGCCGCCAGGCTGATCCTGATCGCCACTGGCTCGGAAATCGAATTGGCACTGAAGGCGCGCGAGCAGCTGGAAGCCGAAGGCACGCCAACCCGCGTGGTATCGATGCCCTCGACCAATGTGTTCGACCGCCAGGATGCCGCCTACCAGGCCAGCGTGCTGCCCCGTGGCGTGGCGCGCGTCGCCATCGAGGCCGGCACCAGCGACTTCTGGCGCAAGTACGTGGGCCTGGAAGGCGCCGTGATCGGGATGGACAGCTTCGGCGAATCGGCCCCGGCCGGCGCGCTGTTCAAGCTGTTCGGCTTTACTGTCGACAATGTAGTGGCCAAGGCCCGCGCGGTTTTGGCTGGCTAAGCGCCTGCGCGCCAGTGCCTGTTGGGCGCTGGTGCGCTTTGCCGCCTGAGGGAGGCAAGACTGCCGCAGC